>NZ_NFUX01000102.1:0-17908 GCF_002264385.1 Paenibacillus sp. VTT E-133280 | reverse complement strand
CTTACGACAACAGCGGCCGGAAGTCCAAATATTCCCCGTAGTTACAACTGACACCTTGGATGTATAGTCTTTAGAGAAATTAGTATTGGGACTTTTTCAGTGGCCTCGATATTCTTCGAAGTCTTTTTTGAAATCATCGAAAGTAGGAGACACGTAACTTCTGATAACCAAAGGGATACCAGACCCGCTTCATGTTTATAGCTTTACACGTTGTAATCGAAGAGCATTTAGAACTACGGATACAGAGCTAAGTGCCATAGCCACTCCTACAACCCAAGGCGCCAAGAGTCCAGCAGCAAAGAATAACCCAGAGTATTTTAACCAAGAGCCCAGAACAGATTCTGGCGGGTCTTAGTCATTGTCTTGTGGCTCATATATATGGCATCAGGAATACTCGTCAAGTCACCTCGAATCAGAGTTACATCTACTGCCTCCATCGCAACGTCCGTTCCAGTATTCATGGCAGGATAGTTTAAAACTTTCACGAATATACAATCAAGATAATACCTTACTTACAACGTTCATAAATTAGAGCATGTTTAATAGTGCTTAAGATTAGCCAAATGAAAGTAATAAAAGAAAATAAGGAGCGATTTCGTATGAATAACCTACAGGAAAAGGTATTGTTAATCGGTGAATTAACAACAGAATCAATTGTCAATGAATTAAAGATATTAGATAAGGTATATATAAATAAACTATTAAGTTCTTCTCCTGATAATTGGAGAGATGCTAAACAGAAAACAAGAGAATATTTCACATGTTTTTATGAAGTTGACTGAAAGTGCTATTCTTAGATGTTGCGACGACGAATACTTCGAAGGCCTAAGGAGAATATGTACCGCAATGAAACCATATTTTCACAAAGTCTATGTGTATGAAGATAACTTGAAATACATATTCAATTCTGACGTCGAGCTTGAACTTGATGATGAAGAGTATAAGAAAGAACGGGAAGCAGGCAAAACACAACAGAAATTAGTTATAGATTATCTTATCAACTGCGGGGTTGAAATTGTTCCTTATAATCGGAGATTAGAAATTTCAGTATCAACTAGAGCCTTTTTAAAAGAAACCACAAAAGGATTACTTTTTAGGTTATATGTAAACAATGAACAGTTATGGTCAAATGAAATTGATAAGCTCCTCTCCCTTTTTTCAGACTATCTTAAGAAAACGAAGGGATTCAACGTAAACCTAGATCAAATGAATACTCAGAATGGTGTAATATACTCTTTTTATTGTGATGATCAAACGTTGGATTCAGAGAACTTTGAAAGATCATTCACTGAATTCACTGACTTTTTAGAAGTTTGTGCAAATGATGTTAATCAAGCAAGTAGTATGCTATTGGATGCAAATTTATCAAGTAAATGAGATGAGTAAAATTATAAGTAAATATGCTAGAGAAGCAAAAAGATTAGCAATAGATATTAAATATGAACAAGAATCAAAGTTGTTAGCTATTAAACATAGATTGCATTCTGAAATGATTGACCTGGGTTCACCAGATCCAATCAACAGCATGGTTACAACGACAAGACCAGACTCTTTCTTAGATATTACAAGTCCTGACTATCTTAATGGATTCATTAGTAACGTAGATACAGTAAACATTCACAACCCACAAATCCTCTCCAATGTAAGGGGAATTATAGCAAAAGAAATAAATGGAGGTTTAAATTATAATGATTTTGATGAACAATTATTAAGAATATTCAAAGATAAAACGTCGTCAAAGATAGAGTATTTAAATTTAAAAACTGCACTTGATGAATTGAAAGATGAAACAACTCCTGAAACTAACAAGGTTACCGCTATGCAAAAAATCAAGGAATTCACAGTGAAAGCAGGATCAAGTATTGGACAAGTGGGACTGAATTTATTGGAAAAGTACATTGAGAATTTACTTCTTGGCTCATAAATCTTAATCAGTGAGTCCCAACATCCATACACTGCTCTTCTACGATGTGCCTGAGGAGTCCTTTAGGGCAATTTAAAGGAGAATAATGCCCCCTCCTAAGCTCAGTTTAACCGATCAAGATCCAGTTTAATTTCTGATTTTTATTTCGCAGGTGATGGATGTCGGAAATGCAACAAACTCTATAGGACTTCGTGCTTCCTACAAGTATGAATACATATTCTTAAAAATGAAAAAAGCTGACAACCGGTTCAAAACGGGAAGTCAGCTTGTTATTTGAAAGCCCTCTTAGATCGATTGCATCATTTTGCTCATATCGGCACCTTGCATCATTTTGCTCATGTCTCCGGATTGATGCATGTCTAATAACTGATCTTCGGACATATTAGGGTGCATCTCCTTCATGAAGGGAAGCATGTCCTTCAGGTGGGATGTTTCATCTCCCGCTGCATATACTGCTGTTCCAATACCCATCGCTAATATAACTGTGCTAAGACCAATCCAAAACTTCTTTCTCATTTAGTATCTCCTCCTATATTTTCTTCTTCTCTGAATAAACGGGGATGAATGAAGTTCAGAAATAAATATTTTTGTTCAAGGAAATCCCAAAAGTTAAATGACAGCGTCAAGTTCATCCGCATTTTTATTACCGCCTGGGTTAAGTACTTCAACCATCACCCGGTTAGGAATACAAATGATCTGCTGATGAGGCTTCGAAATAAAGCCCATTTGTAAGGCGATTTTTTTGGGACAATCAGAAAATATCATCTGGATACCGTAATCAAATACCTTCAAGGTATCATGTCCGTATTTAGTTTGGATATCGATAATTTGCTCTTCCTTTGTTAAATTGACGGTCTTATATGTTCTGCCATCCACCGTGATTTGGGCAACTAACTGGCCTTGAACATACGTATCATTCCGTGAATCAAACCATTTCACTCCGTATATCAAACCTACAATGAAAAGTACGATACCAATAATCACAACGTCTCCACGTTTTATGTTCTGCAACGTCCTTACCCTCTCGCTTTGTACTCATTCATTGAAAATCAATATGAACTCTATATCAGCTTAGGGTGTGTAACTAATACCATTCGGAGTTGCACCTACATTAACCTGGGAGATCACCTTGTTTTCTTGGTTATCTATGACGCTGACGGTATTGTCAAACATGTTCGTTACATATATGCGGATATTATCCGTACTTGTTACGACACCATGAGCACCCTTGCCGGTTTCTATGGTTGCAACCACTTGCTGTGTACTCAAATCGATTTTGGAAATGCTGTTTGAAGGGTTTTCCTCTGTACCTTGATTGGCAACAAAGGCATATTGATCATCTGACTGGATAAAGACTTGTGCAGGGCCTGCACCAACAGGTACTTTCACACTACTACCTTTTTCCAAATCCATTATGGTAACTGCATTTTCAGCGTTAAGCGTAACAACCAAGGTTTGACCATCACTTGTTATACCTGTTGTAACAGGAGTCTGTCCTGCCGTAATCTTCTGTTCTTCTTTCATCGTTTGGAGGTTTAACACGCTGACGGTATCTTCCTTCATATTAGCAACATAAGCGAATTTACTATCTGCAGAAACTCTAAATCCATGCGGTCCCTTTCCCGTAGGAATTGTTGTTACCTGTCCATATGTCTTGGCATCAAGAACCGTCACATTATCATCTTCATTATTGGAGATCAGGATATACTTATTGTCTTCTGTAAATACGATATGTGCAGGGTGTAATCCCACCTCTACCTGGTGAATCTTATTGTTTGTTGCTGTATCATAAAATACCGCAGATCCGTTCATGTCATGATCGGAATTATGATTATCATCACTCTCACTCATCTCCGGCATTTCGGGGACTACCGTTACTCCAACGGTTTTTCCATCGGGTGAAATCTGAACATTGTGAACGGCTCCATCCATTTGAATGGTATCTAGTACTTTATTGGTGGCTGCATCTATCTTCGAGATGCTGCCTCCTTCATTCGCTGTATAATAGACTCCCCTTTCTTCCAAGGCTCCTTCTCCTGGGGAGGGTTTATTCGACTCTACAGTTTGACTATTAGCAGCTGGTAGTGCAGAGTTCAGTTTCGTACTTGAACCATTACCACATGCTGTGAGTCCTACTGCAAGAATAAGGATAGACAGACCGATTATCATTTTTTTGTTCATAGTATAGTTATGCCCTCCAACTAAAGTAATTAAGGATCATTTTATGTTTCTCTTTCGCATCATTAGCGGCATCAATATTAAATGTGAGAGCGGGCAAATAAGTAACAGGCTGTATGTTAAGATATTGCTAGATGCCCCTTTGGAAGAATTCGCTACAAGCATAATCCCTATAAGAACAATAGGTAGGATGCAGCATAATTTCATAAACCAACCATGTTTTTTTATTTCACCGTGATCATGACCGTTATCCTCGTGGGCTTGTTTTCCATGATTGTGATTTCCACAACAACTCATTCCTAATTCCCCCTTACGACTGCTTTATCTTTTAACCCTTGCACTTCTTTTTGCAATAAATCATTTTGTGCTTTTAAATTCAATAATTCTTGCTGTACCTCACCAGCGGAAAGTTGTTTCTTATGAGGACCATGGCTGTGTCCACCTCGCATACCAAACATCATAAATATCATCATTAACGGACAAACCAGAGCGATTAGCCAAGACCAATCCATATCGTTACCTCCATAAAAATATGATTTGTTATAGTCTCATTGTAGGGAATGACTATGTAGAAAATATGTAGAAACATTGGGTTAATCATAAAGATAGAAAAAATTCACAAATATTTATTAACAAGAAAAGAACAAGCTGTAACCCGGTTTTTCCGAAGTCAGCTTGTTCTTTTTCCTGAATCCATTGGATTTGACTATTCGAACGATTACATCATTCCCATTCCGCCGCCACTGCTGCTTGAATTGCCGTTGTTCATATTCATGTCATCATCCATCATACCGCCTGAGCTTCCCATAGTAGAACCCTGTTGTCCCATATAGCCTTGCTGCATTTGCATCATTTCCTGCTGTAATTTGTTCATCTGTTGCATCATATTTTCCATCTGATCCATCGATACACCATTCCTAGTCCCTTGCATGGTTCCTCCTACCACCATGATAATTAACCCAACAAACGAGATTATGGCTAGTTTCAGCCACCCATTATTGCTTTTCATTTTGAATCCCTCCAATTTCGTATCGTTATTTCTTCAATTCCATGTTAGATTCAATCGTTCGCTGTTTTATCCTTTTGAGTGGGCTTCTCTTTTTTTCCTGAGGTAAGGAAAGCTCCATTTGAAGAAGCCATAGTGATATATTGTTTCACATAGCTGAATAAGAAAGCAATCAATGCCATGATCATAAGGATGGTCAACAGTATAATAAAAAACGTTATTTTTGCCGAAACACTTAAGCTGGAAATCAGTCCAATTTGATTTGGATAAAATCCTCCATTCATCAGAATACCCAAGAGATACAAGACCACAAGTACACCCAGTAAGGTGGATGCCAGAACGACTATCGTCTTCAGCATAGGATCATTGCTAATGAATTCTTTCCCTCTGTTAAATGATTCTTTAAAATACTTGTTCTTCACCCATACTCCTAGTCCGATAGCCAGGCTAAGAATTAACACCACAACTAACAACTGAGTCAAGCCAGATAAAAGGCCACTCATCACACCACCTGAATTATAGTTCCCCGCGCCCATCATGCCTTCTGCACTTCCAGAAACTCTAAACCCTGACGGCATACTCGACTCGTCCATCTGCATCATTTCCTCCTCTTAATGAACAGTTTGTCTAACAATACTCTGATGCTCTTGCTGTATTTCAAGCGTACCAATGTACTTTGGGAAAAGTATGGAGAAAGAATGTTCTTGTAAAAAATCATATTGTAGCTAAAGTTCTTGTGGGAATCATGTGGACTTTATGTGGTTTCAATGGAGTTTATAGAAAATGATGGTGCCAAATATTACGCCTTACAAATCTATAAAACCCTATGTTAGGATGTGAGCAGATTCACATGACAACATAAGGAGGAACACAACATGAAAAAAACAATAGCTATCTTTTCGTCTCCATAACATTATTCACGAGTCCATCTGGGATTCTTTCTACCTATGCGGCTAGCGAGCTCCCTTTACAGTCGACAGCAACAGCGAGTACTCTGAGAGAGAACGTAATAAGACAGGGAATGAATTATCTAGGCACTCCTTACGAGTTTGGTTCAATCCGTAGTAACACTAAAACTTTCGATTGCTCTGATTTTGTAAGACAAGCTTATCTAGAAGGGACGGGAATCATACTACCCGCAGATTCGAGGACTCAAGGGGCTTATATCAAAAAAACGGAATGGACATAACCAACTGGAGAATCCTGAAACCAGGGCGACATTATGTTCTTTATGTCTTACCGTGGCAGCAAAGAAACCGATTATAAGGGGATTAACAAAAATAAGGCCCGAATTATGCATAACGGCATTTATATCGGAAACAGTAAAATTATACAAACTTATTCCATAAAATCAGGTGGAGTTCGGATTGATAACATTGAAGGTACCAAATGGGAAAAACGTTTTCTATTTGGTGGTAGCGTTCTTAAATAGAAATAAAAAGGGAGCAGCATTAACTACTGCTCCCTTTTATCCACACTGGCAAGGTTTATTTTTTTGACCTTCTGTTTAGATTCAATACTCTCAGCAGCAGGAACAAACTTATCGCGATGAGTACTGCACATATCAAAAATGTTTTTACGAAACTGCCAAATTGAAGAAGCGTCTCACTCCGAAAAGAAACGGCTGACAGGGTCATACACATGACCCCTATTCCCATAAAGAGAAAGGATATAAGCCATTCAATTTTCTTCACATGATTCCCCCCCATGGCTCGGTTGCAGCATAAAGTGAACTTCAAACCGGGTACCTTCGCCTAACTTACTGGTAACCGTTATTTCCCCGCCCTGTAACTCAATTAGCTTTTTAACGATGGATAAACCTAATCCCGTCCCCCCGAATTGACGGGAACGAGATTTTTCCACTCTATAAAACCGTTCAAAAATATAAGGCAGGTCTTCTTCAGGAATTCCTATCCCTGTATCCTCAACAATTAAGATTACCGATGTAGTGGTATACTGCAAATCTACATTAATGCTACCCTTCTCTGTATAGCGAACGGCATTCTCCAGCAGATTCAAGACGATTTGCTCCATCCGTTTACCATCTGCAAGAACCAAAGAACTGGTGCCATACGGATGGAACGACAGGCTTAAGCTTTTTTCTTTTCTCTTCAATTCAACTTTTTGGACAGCCTGTTCCACCAGGTCCGTCATGTTGATCCGTTCTAGTAAAAGGGGTATTTTCCCTTCTTCCATTTTTGCCAAATCGAAAACATCATCGACTAAATGCTGCAGCCGGACCGCCTCTTGATAAATGATATCCAGGTAACGTTCTTTCTCCTCTTCGGTCTCATAGAGGTGATCTCTAACCACTTTAGAGTACCCTTCCAAATAGGTAATGGGTGTCCGCAGGTCATGTGAAATGTTAGAGAACAACTCTTGACGGGTATCCCGGTAACGCTGAAGATCGGCCGCTAAATCATTGATGGCCTCCGCCAAACTTCCGATTTCATCTCTACTTTTGATCTCGATCCGGGTTTCCAGTTCACCTATAGCAATTTTACGAGTAGCTTTTTGCATTTGTAAAAGCGGACGAGACAAGACTTGGGCGATAATCCACGTAATTCCCAAAGCTAGCAAAAATGCCCCCATCCCGGAGAGGATCAGCAAATTCCTTACTCCAGATAGGGATTGCTCCATTTGTTCCGTAGAAGACATTACATAAAGGGCTGAGGTAATGACACCTTCGCTAGAGATCGGTTGACCGGAAACAAAATAACGATGTCCGTCAGGATCTTCATACAGCAAGCTAACCTTTTTGCCGGTAAAAATCTTTTCGAGGTCAGAATTCCGAATAAACGCTCGGTCGGCTGAATCATGGACACCGGAGTGAAGATTTACTTTTCCATTTTCTAAAATATTAAAGATACTAACATTCGAAAACTCCGCAAAAGTCATCATGGTCTGCTCGGATGTCGTATCGGCAGCATTAGCCATAACCGAAAAGTGGGAGGCAATCTCCTCGGTTTCTTTTCGCATTTCGGCGGTATAAAAATTTGTGAACATTTTGTCGATGGCAAAGCCCAGGAATAACAAAACAATCAAGAGTACAGTAATGATCACAAGTCCTAGTTTTAACCCTATACGGTTATTTCGCATCTTGATTCTCTGCCGCTTGAAATTTATAGCCTACTCCCCACAACGTTTGGATCGGATTATAACTCATTCCAGCTCTATGCAGCTTCTCACGAATATTCTTAATATGAGTATCCACCACTCGAATTTCACCCTCATAATCATGTCCCCAAACCCGTTCAACCAGTTCCTCCCGGGTAAAGGCACGCTGTTTGCTCTGGGCTAACATCATAAGAAGATCAAATTCCTTTTGAGTAAAATCTACAGGAACCTCATGAATACGAATCTCTCGAGCATCCGGGAAAATATTTAACTCTGGAAAATCCAGCACCCATTGTGGGGGTTGCAAGACTTGAGTAATCGTAGACCTCCGGATTAACGAATACATTCTAGCCAATAACTCTTCAGGTTCAAAGGGCTTCGTTAAATAATCATCTGCCCCTACCCCAAGTCCATGGATTTTGTCTTTGGTTTCCGTACGTGCCGTGAGCATCAGAATAGGTACGGTATCTGTTTCTCTGACAGCCCTGCATACTTGCCAGCCATCCATATCAGGCATCATTACATCCAGCAATATGATATCAAAGGTGTTTTTTTTTATCATAGACAGGGCTTCTTGACCCGTTGCAGCTTCTTGAATTCGAAATCCTTCTTTCATTAGATAAATACGAAGTAAGTTCCGCATATTCCACTCATCATCTACGATCAATACCTGTAGTTTTGACATTATACCCACACTCTCCATTCTTTATTTTATCTACTTCAACCCGCTGTACCGCTAGTTATCGGTGTATCCAGTCTTTGTTTTCTTATAAAGTACACCATAAGAACCAGAGCCACACTCATTACCGAAACACTAGTCCATTGGCCAGCTGTCCAGTCGAGCGCATACCGCGGAGAATCTCCACGGAGATATTCCAGTAAGAATCGGCCAGCTGCATAGAGAATATTGTAGGATAGAAAAAGAACACCTCTAGGCAGTTTCTTGTTTTTTAAGGAAAGAAGAATAGCAAAGACAACAAAGTCCCACTGTCCCTCCCAGACTTCTGCCGGCCATAATGGAACAGCTCCATACTGCTCATAGGCTAACGTTCCTTCTGGATAAACGACTCCAAAACCCGCATTAGTAGGTGAACCAAAAGCATCTCCGTTTAGAAAACAGGCTATGCGACCAATCGCTTGTCCCAATATGATTGCTGGCGCAAGCATATCTGCTAATTCCCAGAAGGAGATCCGATGGATTCGGGCATAGGCTGCTGCGGTAACGCTCCCCCCAATCAATGCTCCCTGTATAGAGATCCCACCGTTCCAGATTGCAATAATTTCTGAAGGATGCATCGAAAAATAGTCCCATTGAAAAAAGAACACGTGCCAGATTCTGGCTCCAAGAATTGCCCCACCTATAACGTAAATCATCAAATTGGGTATATGCTCACGAAAAGAAGTATCTCTTGCTATGTATAATGCCACTCCCACCGCCGCCAAAACCGCCAGTGTGACGACAACTCCATAGGATCGAATTGTAAAGCCGCCTATTTCAAATAATTCTACTCTCATATGATTCCCCTTCGGTATACGACTTTATCATTTCTTACCTGATGATCTGATTAGCTATCTTTATTGTACGGACTGAATATGTAGAAAATATGTTGAAACATTGGGTAAAGATTGGGTTATCATGACTTTCAACGGATCATGTGTACCAAAACAGGCTGACAACCGAGAATTGACCGGTGCCAGCCTGTTCAGTGATATCAAGAATTTGATATCAGTTTATGAATGACAATTAATGGCCGGAATGCGGGTTTCCGCCAGATGCAGGGGAAATCTCAAGCATATCATCAATCTCACTTTGGGTAGTGGCAGAAATTGTTGAGCTCTCACCGGTTACCCAGGCATGATTGTAGGGACCTTCTGAAGGTGATTTCTGAAATTTGGGTTGAACATTCATCAAATATTCCATCACAGAATTCGGCAGTCCATCCTTTTCTGTAAAAATCAACGGAGCGTGTTTGCCCAAATGACTAAATGGAGCAGCAGCGATTGCCAGCATCGTCGAATCTGTCGTCAAGAACGAAAAGTTATGTCCGGGCGTAGTGATTCCCCATCCAAAATTATTGTTAGTATCTTTATACTGGGCAAAAGCGATCGCATTTTCGTAGGGATTTTCGCCTGCAATTCGGGTTACCGATCCATAAGACTTTAATTCTTCTTCAACTTTGCTGGATATAACCGAGTCTGGACCAAGGACATAGATGGTCGCCTTTCCTCCGCGCTTATTCAGAGCTTCCACTGTAGCTGCAGGAATTTCGTCTTTCTTCACATAGAGTAATGGTTCTGGCATGTGGGCGATCCAATTTACAGCTGGTAATGTATACTCAGGACTATCCATGGACCCAACAATGACGGCCTGTGGAAGCTCACCCGCTGCTTTTGCATAATAGGCATCAATGGCCTGTGCAACAGCTGCTGGCTCGTCCCCTTCAATCTTATCGATCTTCATATCCAAGGTGTTCAATTGCTCTTCAACGCTTGACGATACTGGCCCTACAATAACAATCTGTATGTTCTCATTCCCTTTAGCACCCATCGGCTTCAGCCGCTTAAGCTCTTCTATTGTTACAGAAGGAACACTCTCTTTGCCAAAAAAGAGAACCGGCCCATTGCTGGGGTGATGAATCAAATCGGTGCTAGCCGCAGCGATTTGCCAGTTACTCACATCGGTCAAAACCACACTTGAGGGTCTATTATTTTCTGTCTCCGCCGTCCAAAGTGTGCGGGAGACCAGAACTGCTGCCTGAGTCGGATCAGACGTATTAATGCGTGTCGTATTTTTAGTCCCCACCCAAGGTTCTGAGATCGTAGTACTCTTTGGTTCATTGGTTGCTGCTTCAGAGTCTTTATTGCCTACTTGACATCCAGATAAAATGGCACTTAATAACAACGTTAACGATCCAATGATTAAAACCTTTTTCATTCCATTTCCTCCAATTTGTAATATCTTAATTTTATTAACTATACTTTACATAAAAATTGTGTGGAAACTATGAAGTTCTACCCTATATTTTAGGGTGGAATGAATCCCTCTCTTTGGCCATACGATACATTATCAACAAACAGGGGGTTGTACAAATGACAAGCTGGATGGTTGCTACAATCTTTTATGTTTTCATGGCATGTTGGTCATTCGGTTTCATTTACCGCTACCGTTGTAATCTTACAAGTACGATCACGATGATATCCCCAATGGTAAGCGGCATGATCATCGGCTTTGGGGGAGGAACGATTGCGGGTTTGTTACTCAGTCATAACTTGCTGCTATCCCTTTTCATTTGTGTTCTTATCGGGATGATTGCAGGTGGCAGTATAGGGGCGATAATCAGTATTGGTGCCTTTCTGAACGGGGCATTATCTGGCATGATGGCAGGGATGACGGGCGCGATGCTCATTAATATGCTTCCCACTTCACAGTGGAGCCAAAGTATCTTAGCATTTATGGTTATCAGTGGTATTTTTCAGTTTGTCCACCTGTTAATGCTTCAAGGGCAGATTGAAGAAAAAATCCTTAGCCAGTCCCCATGGATATATCGCAGTCCCGCGCTTATGCTCATTGTAACCGTTATACTTCTTTCAATTCACATCACCTTCGAACGTAAGGAAGCTTCACTCATCGACTCTAGGTCTGCCCCGAAGCCTGAGCATATTCAACAACCATTCGATAAAAGTAAGTCTAGTGGACACCGAATGTCTCATTAAGAATAGCTGGTGTACCTATAGCCATTCTCCACTGCTCATCAGGCAACACCGACTTTGCAATAATTTGGAGGTTAGAACATTCATCCCGTATTGTTTTTGATCCATGAAACAATCCTGAGTAATACTTCGTATTAAACTGTTCTTCATTATGGTTGGAACCTACTTCATCCGCACAAACGTATACTTCGATTGGAGCCAGTAACTTATGGAATGAATTCCTCGTCTTCATATTCCCTTAGATATGTATGACTTCATCCGAAAGCTGGGACAGTAAATATATATCATTAATCACATGTGCTATGGGAAAGACCTGCTGAGTCTTTCCAGAACATACTGTAGTTGTACCCGCTATAAGAAAAAGAGTACCCAATGCCCCCAAATTCAACACCCCTTCTATTAATTTACAAATAGGTTGGCCGAGCCTTATTATTTTTATACTCCTATCTTTCTCCATAGATTCAATACAATTTCAGGGTAAATCAAACCTAATTATTTTTATCCCTCCTAAAAATTAAACCGTCTGATCATTTTCAACCTATTGCGGTTTGGTTGCAATCAGACTATGAGCAGCTCTTTCGATTGGAAGTGTTCAAATACCGTCTCTTGTCACTATGATAACAGTACTTTTTACAGTATTAAACCACTTGTCTGACTTGTTGTAGCTGCGTTCTCCATATTCATTGCTTCGGAAGCCTGTTGTGCCTGCAACATCGTTTGCTTGGTTTGGTTATCTACCCATTGAATTGTGCTATCAAATTCCATTATCGCTTGAGCCATTTGATATATAGCCTTGTTTGCCTGTTGCACATCTCCGACTACGGTAGACTCTGCTACAGCATTCTCTGATAAATTAGATAAAAAACAATTCCTTGGCATCGTAAGTTTTTGAGGTACATTACTTAATACTGCCTTGTTTTGGAACAATACATTGTAACGATTGACATACACTTGATAGTCCAGGTTCGTCGCTTCCGTCAATCTAACCATTTTATTTATATTCTGATTAAGTTGATCCAAAAGATATGCTCCCTCAGACAGGAAATATAGACCTCTTTGGTAACGCCCAATCAGTAGTGGATTGATAGAACTAGAAGACATTAATTCTGCTACTTGATTATGATAATCACGATAAGTGCGATTCCAATAATATTGCGCAAAGCAAAATTCCCGCCTCCTTTTAGCAGCTCTACATTTATCTACTTTTTTTATTGCCGTAAGAAAAGAATACCAACGGAATTTTGGGAAAGTATGGAGAAACAATAAGGAAAAATATAAATAATCGGGATGCATAGCCCTGATATGTGAATGAACAAAAAAATCGCCCTATCTAAACGGTAGGTTGTGTGACACCTTCGTTTAGCTTAGGACGATTGTTCGATTGTTAGTTATAAAATTTTCTAGTCAATATTTAATTGTTTTTTCAATCGTTCGTTTTCCACTTTTAATTCATTAAAGTCTTCGTGAAGTGTCCAATCTACTTGTGATTGGTTCGAATGAGATCCATGACCAGGCATTCCTTTCATCCCAAACATCATAAATATCATCATCAGTGGACATAACAACAATAGTAACAATGACCATTCCATCTGTGTGCCTCCTCTGTAAATTGTCTTTCTTTTGATATTTTTATTATAGAAGAGTGATTTGTGGATTTGATGTTGAAACATTGGGCATTCCATGAAGTTATTGATTCTTGGCTTAACTCCTTAATGTCTACATTGAACCGACACATATTAATGGTATTTTTAAATGGAATTAAATAAATGAAACAACAAGGAGGAATTATTTATGACAGGTTTGAGCCAGGTATCAAGTGCAGGTAATATGCCAAAAAATTGTGGAATGGAAGGTATGCATGGAGGGGCTGCAATTAAGCAAACGACCAATTACCAACACACTGAGGCCACTCATCAGAACCATACGGCAAAAATACCGGATCAGTATCGAGGGCAAACTGTTGATATTAAGGTCTAGGAGCTACTTACATACCAAATAAATCGTAAGCGTCAAACAGCCCAAACCTTGAGATCAGGATGAGGGCCGTTTGACGCTTACCTTTACAATGGACTGATCATCAAAATCCCCCGCTAAAATTACATTGGTATGGCTCCTTTGTTGTTTCTGCTAACAGGCATCGCTTCGTTATAACTTCATCTCAACTCCATATTTCATCCTTATAATAAGTGTAAAGAATTTATAAAGGAGGTGAACCCCCTTGAAAAAAGAAAGAACCTTACTCAAATCGATCAGTTCTGTCCTTTTCGCGCTCTTTGCATCTGCACATCATTGGCTTCATACCCTGTTGATTGCCTTAGGATTAACATCCTTAGGTGCTGGGCTCTTCTCCATGGCTCCATCTCTTAAACTCATTTTTTTAGTCATCTCTCTTCTCTTGTCCATATGGTTTATCGTTGTAGCGAAACGAAGGTGGAAAAAAGATCGTCCTGCGGCATGGGTATATTTCATTTCATCGATCATATCCATCATCCTGGTTATTACAGCGGTACCTCAATCCATTTCGGATTTTCTGGATAAGCCCGTACAACAAAACAATCAACAAGAGGAGCATTCAGAGCATCACAAATAAATCAATAGATAAACCGTTTAGAGGAGTGTAAGTATGTTTTATGGTTTGGTTATAGGTTTATCGAAGGGCTAGAAACATTTTTGCAGTGGGGAGGCGCTGCTTTATTATGTAGCATCTTAATCGCTATTATTCTGTCAGTGTTGACCCTAACTATTTTTTCTGCGTGGTGCTATGGTTGAACAAACAAAGCAGAGTTATCAATGGAGCTTGGAAAGTAAAGCTCTTTCTGTTTTACAAGCAGACCGGATTAGCGGACTGAGTATTTTTTCCTTCTTCACACAGAAGTTAGTGGAAGTCAGTATATGTATGTCGCTGGGTGGGTGATTTTCCTTTGATGGGGGGGAACCTCCACCCAAAGAGCATCATGGTCACAGAAGTCTTTTTGAACCCATTACCGGCCTTTTTTTTGGTCCTCCTGGCCTCCCCATTCAAATCCCTCTAGAGCACTCCTTCTTCATCGATCCCATGGCAAAGTGGCAGCCTCTCCATCGATGATGCCACATTTGAGCTTCACGGCAGGCCATAGAGATATACCACGGACTGTATGACTGAAGCATTTTCCAGCTTTTCCGCTTGCTGTTTCCGGTTTGAATAGGGACAGAAATGAATTATTTAGGTTGTTGTCCATCTTAACTCCTCAGATTATTACAATATTAACGAACGAACATTATGGATGGTTATACGGCTGGTATGATGGCTTAGACAAGATCTAATCCCATTATTCTCCATGACACATCAACATATTCCCACCGTTACACATCGATAAATAAGGGAGCATATGGACTTACTAATTAAACACAAATTAACATTGCCTATCCTAATTAGATGACAACACTAGACGAAGGGCGAATTAGTCTGTCAATGTTACTAAAAAATAATAAACTATTGCAAAACGACGAAAGCTCTTACTAGCTTTCGTCGTTTCTTTATTTCTCATGGGTGCAACTATCTAAAATTCCGTTCATTGCTCCCCTCAATCACCTAACCTCAACTTTACGAAGCCATTTTACGGCATTCATCTGCACATTTACGACAATACTCAACACATTTCTGACAATGTGCGTCTTGAAATTTCGAACATTCTGCAGCACAATCGTCACAGATCTTTGCACAGACTTGGCAAAATTCTTTTGCGTATATACTTCCACGAGCCATCCATTGGGCAGCTGTTGCACAGATATCCGCACAATCACGCAAAGTGTGGATACAGTGAATTCTTGCTTGCACGTCTGTCTCTTTAAGACAAGAGGTTAAACATTCTTCACATGCTTGCATACAGTCGTTACAACTATCAATACAACTTTGAAAATGTTGAACCGAAGAATGTGAAATTGTCGTCATTTTTATTACTCCTTCATAATTTTAATGTTTGTTCATCCTAAGTTATATTATCCTAAAAGTGTATTTATATACAAAATCTAGCCAGACTGAGTTCGTGATTTATAGCTTGTACAAAGAAATCGCCCCGTCAAAATGGTTAATAAGGTCTTCCATTTATCCATGGGCGATTTCAATGGAGTTTTATATGCTTTTCTCTAATATGAGTTATTTAGACAAGCTTAGAAGTTGCTTTTTCATTCGTTCGTTCTCTACTTTTAACTCATTATAGTCTTCGTGAAGTGTCCAGTTGGATTGTGACTGGTTTGAATGAGAGTCTTTACCATGCATTCCTCTCATCCCAAACATCATCAATACCATCATCAGTGGACAAATCAACAGCAATAGCAAAGACCAATCCATCTGTGTACCTCCTCTGTAAATTGCTTTCTTTTAATATTTTTATTGTAGAAGAGTTGTATGTGGATATGATGTTGAAAGTTTGCATATTTCATGAAGTTATTGTTCCTTGCTTAAGTGATTGAAAAAAGCAATCCGGGTAATAACAACCATGTTCCTTCCTTTTCCTCTCCAGTCATTCCATAATTCGCAACCAACTGTTGATTTAGTCCCCGATTTAAGATGGATAGGATCACATATCTGAATATTTTTCCTCTCGGTAGCTTACGCTATCTCAAAATTAGGCGACTACAATTGACTACTATTATCGAGTTATGAGTTGACTAGAGCTTGCCTGAATGTAGACTGTTTAATATACATGGAATGCCACAACGAAAATATATAAATCGTCCAAATCTTGCGGGAATAATCGGCCGTTCCCATTCGATGTTGTTTTAACATCTCTTTAACAACATTTAGTTGAATCCATTGGTCCACCCCACTCTCTGTAATTTGTTGAAGGATGGTATCACCCATTGGGGTTAATAACCATTTTTTCAAAGGCACAGGAAAGCCTAATTTTGGACGACCTAACACAGAATGAGGTACGATTCCCTCCAGGGCTTTACGTAAGATGTATTTAGTGGTTCCTATTGCGAGCAATAATGAAGCAGGAATTTTCTGGGCAATCTCAAACACTTCTTTATCAAGGAAAGGAACACGAACCTCTAAAGAGTGAGCCATACTCATCTTATCGGCTTTCATTAATATATCACCAGGCAACCAAAGGTTAAGATCTATTAACTGCATACGGGTTACGTCTTTTAAACCTTTGTGCCCCGCGTAAATAGGTTTCGTGATTTCTGTCGTAGTTTCCCAGTATTTATATAGATCCGGATGGAAAGAAACGAGAGACCTTTTCTCACCTTCAGAAAAAATGTTGGCATTTCCGAAAAATCGATCTTCTAAGGGTACCCCTCGGGGGTATGTCAATTGTATTATTACCGTTTTTTCACACCTTCCACTAAACACTAAGCCTCGACGCAAAAAGACCTCTCACAATAAAATACAACCTGTGAGAAGTCTTTTTCTTAAAGAGGATGCATACAAACCCAGAAATTAAAAAGGTAAAAAAACAGATGCTGACCTTACAAACTCATCATTCACTAATCATTTTGAGGTAGCTAGTTTCGCTCACTACACGGCGAGCAGTGACATAACGATCACGATAATATGACTCTGAGAGTCTACTAATTCTTACGCCTTTACTGCTTGAGGAATGAGCAAACTGATCATCACCTACATAAATGCCTGCATGGGAAATTCCTGTACCAAAAGTGTTAAAAAAGACCAGATCTCCTACGCGAAGATCATCTTTAGACACGGGTGTGCCTACTTTAGCTTGAGATTGTGATGTGCGCGGTAAATCACCTGCATTAAATTTATCTAATATATACAATATGAAACCCGTACAATCAAAACCCGCCGCCGTAGTCCCCCCCCATAAATAAGGAGTCCCCAATACCTCTTTCACTTCATTTTCAATACTTACTTCACTTGCGTAGGTGCTTGCAGGAACAGAAGTGAACAATACTGCAGCCCCCACTACGGATAAAATAAACTTTTTCAGAATCAGGTTCTCCCTTCAATGCCTACGGAGTTAGCT
>NZ_NFUX01000136.1:0-5552 GCF_002264385.1 Paenibacillus sp. VTT E-133280 | reverse complement strand
ACCGCGAGCATCAGGCGCTCCGCTAGGCATAACTCCACCGCCAGCTTCAGGTGCTCCGCTGGGCATTACTCCGCCGCGGGCAGCATCAGGAGCCCCACTAGGCATTGGTGCCTGGCCCTCGGTAGATGAGTTTTCGGTTGAACCCGCTGTTAAGGGGAGAGCTACTGTATACTTGCCATTTCTTTCTTGAACAGCTTCAACCGGTACGGTTAACACATCTTTTTTCTCAGCCGTTGTAACTGAAACTTCTGCCGACATCCCGACAAGGGCACCTTCGGAGCTAGTTAAGCCAACGGTAACATCGAAGAGGGATACTCCGTTTGAGACTGTACCTTCCTTGGCAATCTTTGTGACACTCCCCTTGAATTCAGTGTCGGGAAGGGCATCCAATGAAATGGTGGCAGGCATCCCCAACTTCACTGTAGGAATATCAAGCTCATCCACCTGCACTATGACGCTTAAATTAGCATAATTGGTGATATCGATGAGTTCAGAGCCATCCATCGCTTTTTCACCGTTGGCTATATTAACAGCTGTAACAGTTCCGTCAATAGGGGCGGTTAGGGGATCTGGAGGGATCATATCTTCTTGTACAGATGCTATTTTTTCGATTTGAGAAGCGATATCTGTTTTCGCTTTTTCAATCGAACGTTTGGCACTGGCCAATTCATCCTCGGAGGCACCTGCCACGGCAAGCTTCTTATACTGCTCCTGCTTGTCCTGAAGATCCACTTCAAGTGAGGTAAGAGAGGTTTGTTCCTGTTTGAGATTGTCACTCAGGTCATCGCCTTCGAAGGTAATTAATGTCTGGCCTTTTTTCACAAGGTCTCCTTCTTGGACAAGCACTTCAGCAGCGGTTCCAGCGTCCTTCGTTTTCACTTTTCCTGTTTCGGTGGCCGTGACGGAGCCTGCTCCAGATACATTTACTATGATATCGCCCTTCGTAACCGTGGCTGTATTTACGGGCACTTCAGCAGCCTGACTGCTCTTATCAGGTAAAAATGTATACACCAACAATCCGGCTGTTGCTACAGCTACTACTCCGATGGTCCAGAGCAACACTTTTTTCTTCTTCATTTCTATCCTCCATAGATCATCAAATTTCTTTTGAATTCAGCCACCCTTGCGCTTTTACTAAATGTCGGATGGATTGTTAGCATTAGAATCGGTGTTTGAAGCGGAATTGCTGTTTGAAGTCGTTGACGCTGCCTGATAAGTGACCACATAGGTCCCAGTTCCCAGCAAATTTCGATGACCTTGGAATTCGTCGTATATATTCAATCGGATCGCGCCGCCACTTAGAGTTTTGTAAAGATTGCTTGTGAATGTTGTGGTGTACGACTTGAAGCTACCTAATGGCAGATCTGTGCCCAGTGTTAATGTCTTTTCCATCGTTTGTCCGAAGGGGTCGATCAGCTCTAGTACAAGCTTGTGCTCATACGTACCCGATTCGTAAAGCGTGCTGCTCGACAGGTTGTAGGTTAGGACAGTGCTTAGCGTATCTTTTCCACCAGTGACGGTGGTGACTGCATTTGTCACGGATAGGGTATAAGGGAACAATTCTACATCCAAAAGATTGCTCTTTGCCTCCACCGCAACATTATTTAGTCCCAGTGACACCGTATTGATATATCCCGTTGATTTCCCGCCAGGAGCCGTAAGTTTTCCTTCGGATACCCCTTCACCGATATAAAGAACAAGCTGAGAAGAATCTACTCCAAGTGGAAGCTTAGTCCAGACGGTAATCAGATTTTTTCCGTTAGGGCTCGTGGAAGTTGTAGACTGGTTGACCTCGCCTTCGAAATATTGATTGTCTGGTGTTTTGTAATAAGCTACGAGTTGAGCCTGCTCTGATTTACGTGTTTCCTCACTGTTCATTTCCAGTTCTGTGTACATGATATTGGAGCTCGTACCCTGATAAACCGTTGTCCGGCGCTCTAATACTTCTGCTTTTTTGCTTTCAAGGTCAATTTGGAAGGAACTTAGTGCTGCAACTTCCTGAACACGGCTATCCAACTGATTTGTACTTAACGAAAGAAAATTAATTTTGCTTTCGCCGGAGGTTTCTTGCAGCGTTATTTTTAATGGATTGAACTGGTAGGTGTAAGGAACATTGGCCACGACATAAACGTCTGCGGATTCATTTGGCCCGAGTAGGGTTTGTGTGCTTTCTGTGACGACTTGGGAAGTGCTGCTAATATCACTCTCACCAGCTTTAATGACACTTGTAAACGCTGGAAGCTGTACAGAGGTCGATTTCGTGTTGCGAATATTGATTTTAGCTACAAGCTGATCTTTGTCTGCCCAAGGTAGCCGCTGGATGTTCGTAAGCTTGACAGCAAATGTACCGTGGCTGTTCTCCACTGCGTATTCTGTGTCCTGCCAATTATTAGTTTGCAGAGTGTAAGGGATCTGATAATAGGCTGTAGGAAAAATGATCTTACCCTCGACAGCGGGTTCATTCATTTGCAGCTGTAGCGTTCCTTGAGCTATCGTTAGCGGAACTTCTGCACTGAGCTCGATTATTTTTTCTTCAAGGGGTTTGAGTGTAAGGCTGGCGAAAGCCTTCGTGTCCACCGGAAAGCTATATCCTTCAGCGGCTTTAACGGTAAACTCATAAGCAGGCAAAGTAATCGCTTTGTTGCCGCTATTTTTTACTCGAAATTGCAGCGTCCAATTCGCGGTGCCGTTGTCGGCATAGACATTGGCGCTTTTTAACTGCGTCTCGACAGTATTATTGTTGATCGTAAGCTTCTTGATGACATTGCTGGCTACGACAAGATCCGGTGTGGTAGCAGCGGGAAGGTTATAGGTGACGATGGGCAAAGCTATTTTTAATGAAGTATCTTCTCCAGCAAACTGCAGAGTCATATTGTCTGTCTTCATATAAGAGGGGATTTCCGTCATGTAGTAGATCGTCTTTTTTTCTTGTGGCTGTACTTTGTAGTTGCTGCTCGCGTCATCAAGCGTTAATTCAAATACAGATCCGCCTGCGGATGCGAGGTATCCCTTAAGTCCAGAATCACTTAGCACTTTGGTTCCTTGATTGGTTAAGCTCACACCTACTTTGGCGTATACCTTACCGTTATATTTGTAAATTTGCAGACTTTCAGTTTGGGTTGTTACGGGTTGATTATTCAAGGTTATTTTTTTGCTTTGGCCTCTAGCGACCGCTTGTGAAAAAGTTGCAGGTAGGGTGAAAGTACCCAGCTTCTTTTGATAATCGGTACTGCTGAAATCCCAACCAAAGACTGAAATCTTAACGCCTTTTAAAGAGGTGGATTTACCGATGTTTACATAATAGGTTACGGATTGACTGCTTTTGGAGGCTATGGACTTGATAGTTGCACTGCTGGTTACTGGGCTCCCTTGGATAACCGTTCCTCCGGCAGTAGTTACCTTAGAGAAATAGTCCACCAGATTGATGCTGCTTCCGCTCCCATTGTAATAGCTGAGGGTGTATGTAAGAATATTGCCGCCATCCTGAGTTAAAAAGCCTACATCGCTCAGCTTCACGCTTATGTTACTCTTTAAAGCTATCGAGCCGAGTTTATCCAGAGTGGATACGGTGGTGGTGGTTGCCGTTTTGGTGGATGTACTAGTCGTTGATGCAGCGTATGCTCCATACGCTGAAGCTTGACTCAGAACGGCTGCGCTAAGTATGATCCCAGCGACTTTTGTTCTTCGTGCATGCATGTAATTCCCTCCCGGTATGAAAGTCCTTGTACTATGAAGGTGGTTTATGATGGAGTACAACCATGCCTTCTTAATAATGGAAATTATCAAGCTCCGCTGAACGTTAGCTGAAAAAAAGTCCCCGGAACGGCTCTGAACCTTAAAGCCAGCTTAAAGCCAGATAAAAATTGCCCTAATTATGCTTGAACTTGTCAAAACGACAGATTTTGCATATAATAAACAGACATATCTCTTGCATAAAAGAGATACCTGACAATTAGATTGAATTGTAAAATGCAGTGATGGAGAAGAGTACACAGTGCCTGACTTACAGGGAGGAGACGCCGGTGATTGAGAGCGTTTCTAGGAAACAGAGCTGTCGAAGTTCACTCCGGAGCAGTTCCTTGAATTCCTTAAGATTGCCTTGTAAGGAAGCGTAGGGGAAACCGGTCACAGACCGTTATTTCTGTATAAAGTGAGATAGGTATCTGTCCAGCCAAAAGAGGGAATGAAGCTCTTATGGGGAACAGATCAGCTTGTCTAACAAGGGTGGTACCACGGTCTTTTCGTCCCTTACCGGGAGGAAAGGCCTTTTTTTGTTGAACTAGACAATGATTGAAGGGGGCTGTACACGGCCATGAAAGAGAAGTTGGAAGCATTGAAGGTTGAGGCGCTGGCTAAGTTGCAGGAGGTTATGGATCCACAGGTTTTGAATGACCTAAGAGTGAAATACCTCGGTAAAAAAGGCGAGCTTACAGAAGTTCTGCGTGGTATGGGAGGACTTAGTGCTGAGGAGCGTCCGGTTATCGGGCAAGTAGCGAATCAGGTGCGTAGTGCGATTGAGGAGATTATTGGAGCGAAGCAAGAAGCTTTTCAACAGCAAGAGACTCAGCAACGTCTGCAGGCTGAAAAAGTAGACGTAACATTGCCGGGTCGCCGCATGCAGCAAGGGGGCATTCACCCGCTTAGCAGAGTGGTTCAGGAAATTGAGGATATTTTCATTGGTATGGGCTACCGTGTGGCTGAAGGTCCGGAAGTGGAGACCGATTATTATAACTTTGAAGCCCTAAATCTGCCTAAAAATCACCCGGCACGCGATATGCAGGACTCCTTTTATTTAACGGATGACCTGCTTATGCGTACTCAAACGTCTCCGGTACAGATTCGTACTATGCAGGCTATGAACGGTGAAGTTCCAGTTAAAATCATTTGCCCGGGTAAAGTATTCCGCCGCGATGATGACGATGCAACGCATTCCTTCCAGTTCCATCAAATTGAAGGTTTGGTTATCGGAAGTAACATTCGGATGAGTGATCTGAAAGGCACCTTGCAGCAATTCGTACAAGAGATGTTCGGCCCGAATACAGACATTCGTCTTCGTCCGAGCTTCTTCCCATTCACCGAGCCAAGCGTTGAAGTGGACGTAAGCTGCTTCAAATGTGGCGGCGATGGCTGCAGACTGTGCAAGCAAAGCGGATGGTTAGAAATCCTTGGTGCCGGCATGGTGCATCCAAACGTTCTGAAAATGGGTGGCTATGATCCTGCTAAGTATAGCGGCTTCGCATTTGGTATGGGTGTTGAGCGGATTGCTATGCTTAAATACGGCATCGATGACATCCGTCATTTCTATAACAACGATATGAGTTTTGTAAAGCAATTCAAGGGCGTTTAGATTTTTGGTGGGCGAGCTGGCTTGCGGGTTAGGAGGATGGATTTTGGAGCATTTGATTTCATATTGTAAAAACCCTATTAAGCTAGGATCGGAAAGGAATTTTGGAACTGTAGGAGCGATAGCGACCGCCTTTGTCCCCGGATTTCCACCGCGAAGAGCGGTTTAGATCAAGAAATCTGGGGACAACAGCGGCCGGAAGTCCAAA
>NZ_NFUX01000097.1:0-18997 GCF_002264385.1 Paenibacillus sp. VTT E-133280 | reverse complement strand
ATAAGAAGAAACGCCTTCGGCGTCCTTTTTAAGGACGATAAGCGTTTCTTCGAAAAATAGAAGGATAAAGTATAAAGTAAAACTTATACTTTCTTATATTTCAATAAAGAGAGGGGCTATTTATAGCCACTCTCTTTGTTTAAAAGATAAGAATTTATATGCTTCGCGCATAATTGTTCCTTATCTTTCTCGCTGAAACGGTACCGTCCTTTAAAAGGACGGCGAAGCCGTTTCTACTTGATTTACTTGATTAAGCCCGCTTCTTTAAATTGCTTGATTACTGTGTCCTTATATTTCTGCATATCAAACTTGGTCTCCAACGTATTGAGGAAATTGTCCCAGTTAGAAAGAGGATCTTTGCCGGTCATAAATTTTACCAGACTTTCATTAATGAAACGTTGGCGGTCAGCTGCCAATGTATCGTTCGGGTCTTCGGTCAATAAATTCCCGGGTAAAGTAGGCGCTACGTATTTCTGATTGTTCTTAAAAGCTTCTGCCGTCTTAGGATTCTGGAAGCTGAAGTATTCAGCATCATCACCGCGACGCGGCATTCTATAATGGTCAACCCATAGGTACTTTTCTTTCATTTCCTTTGATAATTCGGAGGTTTTATTCTTAATCTTGCCGTCCACTACATCCCAATGAATACCTTTGATTCCGTATGCAAAATTCGGATATGCTTCTTCGTCTGTAAAGAGATAATTCAGCATGGACAAGATCCGAATGATTTTATCCTTATCCGCTTTCTTGGATATGGCCCATGAATTGCCTTGGAACGATTTTCTCTCTACAATTTGATCACCATAAGGACCTATCATAGGAGGAATGACGATCCATTCCGGCACCTCTCCACTGATTTCTTTCATTTTCTGCTGATAATCTGGTTCCAGCCTGCGGGCATCTCTTATCATGAAGCCAACTTTACCCTTAAATAACTTTTGGTCCAACAAATCGGGAGTATTCATCGTCACCCAGTCTGGATCTACAACTTTAGCTTCCATCATTTTATTGATATAAGCGAGTGCTTCTTTCATTTTTGGGTCGGTAAACAGGAACACCGGTTTATTGTCTTTCACATCAATGGCTGAGGGAGGATTGACGCCAAACATCCACATCAAACTATCAAAGCCGTAGGTTTGCAGATTGCCTTCTTTATTCATGCCGCCTATGAATCCGTAAGTATCGTTTTTGCCATTACCGTCCGGGTCTTTCTCTGTAAAGGCTTTCATAACTACGAATAACTCGTCAGGTGTCGTGGGCACTTCCATATTCAGTTTTTTCAGCCAATCATTGCGAATGAAGAAGCTTCGACTGATTCCGTTTACATTATCATAACCTGGAACTCCAATGGTTTTTCCTTGATAGGACATCGCCTCCCAGGAGTCGTTGCTAAAACGTTTCTGCAATTCAGGAAATTGATCCAGATACGGTGTCAAATCCGCAAGAACGCCTTGATCATAATATTGCGCGAGATCAGCCCGGCTCTTCAAGAAGATCAAATCTGGAATATCTCCTCCAGCTATGAGCGTATTTAATTTAGTCGTTGCTTGCCCGGATTGAGGAATCATCATTTCCAAGTCGATATTCACTGCTTTTTCTAACATTTGGCGTTGGATATCTTCTTCACGAGGAGGAATCGGAGCAGCAGCGTTGAAAGTGCCTTGGTTAAACATCGAGATTTTCAATTTGGTTTCAGACTTATTTGGCTCGCCTTGCGAAATACTCGAAGCTGTCGATTTAACCTCTTTTTTGTCCCCGCATCCTGACAATACCGTTCCCACACCGACCATTGCTGTCAGAATAGCCAATGTAATCGCTTTACGTTGCATAATGACCTCTCCTTTGCTTCTATATTATCACGGTTTCCCCGTAACAACTCAGGTTGGAATAGCTTTTTAACCTTTAACCGATCCCAAGAGTACACCTTTGGTAAAATGCTTTTGCATAAATGGGTAAACGATCAAAATCGGAACTGTAGTCACGACAACTGCTGCCATTTGTATAGCGAACGTACTAACAGCTCCGGTATTGGCAAGCGAATCAGCACTTTGTGTTGCGACGTTAAGCAGGATGTTGCGCAAGATCACTTGAAGCGGCATTAAGTTGGAATCATTGATATAAACAATAGCATCAAAATAACTGTTCCAATGCCCGACTGCGTAAAATAAGGAAATTGTGGAAAGGACGGGCAAGGACAGGGGTAAAATGATCCGCCATAACGACTGAAGCTCACTTGCACCGTCTACCCTCGCTGATTCCTCGATTTCAGCAGGCAATTGCTCAAAAAAGCCTTTAATGATCACCAGATTAAATGCACTAATGAGCTGTGGAATAATCAATACCCACGGACTGTTTAGCAATCCCAGAGAGCGGACTAGTAAATAAGTCGGAATTAATCCTCCCCCAAACATCATGGTAAAGACAATGAATAGTAAAAATGGGCTTCGACCCGGCAAATATTTTTTGGATAACGGATATGCCGCTATTACCGTAAAGAACACATTGAGAGCAGTGCCTACTATCGTTCGAAACAATGTAATTTTATACGCCTGACCGATACCATGAGAAATGAATACTTCTTTGTAGGCTAGAAAGGTAAAGGTTTCTGGTATAATAACAATTCCTCTTCTTAACACTTCCGATTCTGGCGTCACTGAAACAGCAACCACATATAGAAAGGGTAGTAAGCAAAGTAGCGCTAGCAAAATAAGAATAAAATAAACGACTGCTTGCCAGACTTTCTCTCCGATTGTCAAATTGATCATATTGATAACCACCTCACCAAATTTGCCCATCGAATTTTTTGGCGAGCTTATTCGCTGCCAACACTAAAACAAATCCGATGACCGCTTTAAACAATCCCACAGCAGTAGCCAAGCCAATCCTAAGTCGCTCGAGCCCTTCACGGTATACCCATGTGTCGATAATGTCGATCTTCTCTTGATTAAAGCTGTTGGCAAACATAAATATTTGGTCAAAACCAGCATCCAGAATATGGCTTAATTTAAGGATCAGCATCAGAATCATCACGCCTCGAATGCCGGGAAGTGTTACATGCCAAAGCTGTCTCCACTTGGAAGCGCCATCAATTCTTGCCGCTTCATATAAGCTTGGATCGATTCCTGCTAATGCTGCAAGGTACAATATAGCTCCCCAACCAATATCCTTCCATATTTCAGATAAGATGATCAGCAGTCTGCCCCAGGCAGGTTCCGTTAGAAATGAGATGGGCTCAACACCAATTTCCTTGAAAATCATATTAAAAAGACCATCCCCTGGGGCTAATAATGCCACCATCATTCCATAAACAATGACCCATGATAGAAAGTGGGGTAAATAAGTGATCGTTTGTACGATTTTCTTAAACCATTGGGTATAAACCTCATTGAGCAGCAAAGCAAGTATGATAGGAGCTGAGAAACCGAACAATAGCTTATAAAGGGATATGATAATCGTATTTCTCATGATGTCCCAGAAATAAACGCCGTTCATAAAATCTGTGAAATTTCTAAATCCCACCCATGGACTATCCCATAGTCCCAATGCTAGGTTATAGTTTTTAAAAGCAATAATGATTCCCGCCATAGGAATGTATTTGAATACGGCAAAGTAAACTAATGCCGGGAACAAGAGAGCGTACATCACTTTATACTTTTTTATCGTTCTTATCCATGAATTCCGCTTTTTGGTGAGGGGAATGGCGTCCGCTGCCAATTTTGCTTGCATATCATCACCTCGTCTTTATTTATATTTGTATAATAGCATCCCACTACCCGGATAAATTTCTGTGATTTCAAGAATTTCTTATAAGATATTAAGTAAGTACAGCCTTGGAAAATCCCCATCCAATAGGCATGATTATCTTGCATTAAAGTTCGTACAATAAAACTGACCCGAAAAGTTTAAGTATAGACCAAACACAATCCTGAGGTCCCAAACAAAAAAAGCCCTAGAAAAAATTGGGCTTAATTGAGTCATGTTTTTTATATAATGCATCCACGTATTTTATTTTCCATTACTAAAAACTACAATATGAGCAAAAAGGCGTCCTCCAGCGTGAGAGGGTTACCTTTTGCTTCTCCAATGTTCCATCTGCAACGATTGTTCCATGCTTAATAATCACCACATCATCAACAGTCGCTGCAAGCTCTCCCATTAGATGACTGGATAGTAAGACCGTGTTTCCTGACTCAGCATGTTCACGTAAAAATGTCCGAATCCAGCGAATTCCTTCGGGGTCAAGCCCGTTTACGGGTTCATCTAAAACCAATATTTTGGGGTCACCAAGCAGTGCAGCCGCCATTCCAAGTCTTCTCCCCATGCCAAGAGAATAATTGCCAACTCTTTTCCCAGCTGCATTAGTAAGGCCTACGATTTCCAGAACCTCCTCGACACGTGAGCTAGGCAATCCTGCGGCACGAGCAATCCAACGCAAGTGTGCCCGTCCGGTCCGCATACGATGAGCTCCAAAGCCATCAAGTGCAGCACCTACGGTTGCTAGAGGATTATGTAATTCTGCGAATGGCTTTCCATTAATGAAGGCACTCCCTGAGGTGGCACGATCTAATCCAAGCAGGATGCGGAGTGTAGAACTTTTACCTGCCCCATTGGGACCTAGAAACCCAGTTACCCTACCGGGTCTAGCATTAAAACTGATACCAGATAAGATTACTTGTTTTCCGCGATGTTTGATTAAGTTATTAATGGTAAGCAACCATAACACTTCCTTTCTGTTATGGTTCTTATTATAAAGAAGCAAAGTTACATCCCGGCTATCAGCCCGTTTAATTCTGGGTTAACTTTAGGTTAAGCTCGGCTAATAGCTACTTTTGTACCATTTTCATTTGATGTAAAGTCAGCTTTCAGCTTCATTTTTTGCAGCATATAATTTGAAGCCGATAAACCAATCCCTGCTCCACGCTCATAGGAGAAGTTATCCATACCTGGACCTTTGTCTGCAACGATGATCTGTTCTTTTACTACATCAACCACAATGTTTGCATATTCCCCCTCTGCTGCATGGCGAAGAATATTCTGAAATAGATTGTCCAGAACCCGTGTCATCCATTGTGGATCGGCCTCCCAATAAAAAGTCTCCTCTGCCGGTAAATCCACATCGATCTGAATTTCTTTTTCTTCAAATACAGGATACCATGCTGCAACAGATGCTCTTACTAAACGTCCAATATCTGTTGAAATGGGTACAAAAGGATGTTTCCCTGATGTAAGCAAAGTGTAGGAAAGTAAATCATCCATCAGATCTCCGACTCTGGTAATCGTATGATTCATCTCTGTTAAGGAGTTTTGTCCTTCTAAACTTACTGCTTCTTTATTTAATCTGGTGACATGTCCTCTCAATATGGTAAGTGGTGTTCGTAAATCGTGAGATAAATTCGCAATGAGCCGATGCCGTAATAATTCTTCTTCATATTCCCGCTTGCGACTGTCTTCAAGCTGCTGAATCATCCAATTAAAAGAACTTCCCAACTGGTCTATTTCATCCATACGATCACTTTGAACAGAAATCGGTTTAGGAAAGGAGTTATGATTAGCTGAAAATGACATGACTTCCTGTAAGCAGGTAAGACGTTTACGAAGTCTCAAGAAGAACAGCCAAGAGGAGACAATAAATGCGACAATAATAAAACCAAACAAAAATAGTGTAATGTAAAATGGATTTAACGTCAGAGGTTCTTCATTGACAGAAAACCCAAAGAAGGTAAAGAAGAAAATAAGCACAATTGGAGGAAGGAAGATAAATAGAAAATGCACTTTTAGAAAACGGCGAAATAATGATCTGCTGTGTTTCATAGCTTCACCCGATAGCCTATTCCTTTTAACGTTTCAATAATCTCTTGTGAATCTGGATGACGTTCCAACTTCTGACGTAGTCGATGGATATGTACCATTAGTGTCTTATCACCGGTTATGTACGTTTCTTCCCAAATGGCTTCATAAATTTGTTCTTTTGGTAAAACTTGATTAGGGTGGCGTAAGAAGTACATTAAAATTTGATGTTGTTTCCCTGTCAGTATAATTTCTTCTCCTGTGGGCTTGTCATATACCATTTGGAGTCCTGGATCTACTTCAATATGATTACCTAACGAAATGCGTCCAGAATATGTTCTGCCACTTCGGCGGATTAATACTTCTAATCTCGCAACTAATTCATCCGTATGAAATGGTTTCGTTAAATAATCATCAGCAAACTGTAACCCATCTACCTTATCATTTATCGATGTTCGAGCAGATAACAGCAAAATAGGAACAGCAGGAGCTGCCTTTTTTAATCGTTTTCCTACAGTAAATCCGTCTAACCCAGGTAACATGATATCCAAAATAACGATTTCATGCTGATTCACTTCTTTTTCGGCTCCTTCACCAGAAAGCAGCCACTGAACTGAAAACCCCCGCTGCTCCAATTCTTCTTTTACCCATTGGCCTATTTTCTCATTATCTTCAATATATAATATGTTTCTTTTCAAGTAACAACCCTCTCTCTAATGGAGTTCACTATTAGACAGATTAACACAATCTAAAGAATCGTTTCCAGTTAAGACCATTTTATCGTTTGTTAATATAGTTTCATAAAAAAGCCGAATGGATCGGTCTCATCCACTCAGCTCATAGGATTATTTTACGATATCACTTATCACTTACCGTTGTTCCGCTTCCATTCAGAAACTCACTGCTATTATTCGAAAGTTTCGGTTTACCTGGCAGACCAAACAATACCGGACTAACGGAATGCCGTTCGAACTTGACTGCATCAGCCCTCGTATAGATCATATCAGCAGGCAGAGTTGGGGGATCTACCGTTGTCGGAGTAACCCTGGTTAAACGAACATACTCGCTGCCGTCTCCTGTAAAGTCGAACGTTCCTAGATTAACCCAACCCGACGAGCCGACGGTTGCATCGATATACGTGACCTCGGTAACCGACTGATGCTTCACTTCCACTTTGACATAATTATCGTTTGCTGTCGTATGGACGAGCTTGTAGATGGAGACCGTATATTTCCCCTCTGGAAACTGGCCTTTCCACGTCGCTGATGATCCTTGAACGGTAGAGTAACGGGACTTAACCCCAATTTTGTATCCGGCTAAATTGCTTTGGCTCCAAGACCCTTCTGTCGTGTACAACCCAGTCGTATTCGTACTGTCGACAATAACCGTTAAGTCCCTGATCGCAATTATCAAAGGCGATGTTGTTAAGGTCACCCCGTCAATCGTTACAGTGGCCCATACCTCAATGTGATCTTTTTCCCCGTCGAGACTTAGAAGAGTCAACAAACCGCTACTGTCCACTTCAGCCAGATCGGTTCGATCAACGAAATACTGCACATTTGCCTGTGATAGATCACCAATCAGACCGTTATCCAAATAGCCGGTTACGCTCAGTTGTGCGGTTTGAGTCATCTGCAGTTCGTTCCGATCCGACAGGATCACCGCAGACTCCAATTGCGGCAGCTTGTTCGGGTCCACCCACATCATGGCATCGGCAACTACCCGTGACTTATTGGCCTTATTGGTTAATTCCACGTACCCGTTATCGCCTGCTGCAAAAGGATAAGCACCCAGATGCACCCAAGTCCCATTGGCAGCTGTTTCATCAACGGTAACCGTCTCGGAGCCTCCGCTATAATGAACGGTAAATGTGGCATTCGTTGCCCAATTTTCACTGGCAGCGGTTATTTGCGGAAGCTTGTAATACACACTGTAAGTAACAGTTTCCGGCAGCTCAGGCCGCCATACTATCCTGCTTGTCGCTGTGCCTGCAGTCGATTTGGAATACACATAGTTATCATAGTAATAGTCGTTAGCCGTAGTATCCCGTATCCAGACGCCTTCTGTCTCTGCCTCCGTATTATCCACAATGATAGATGAAGCCTCCTGCCAATCCGGTTGAACTGGAGTTTCGGTTACCTGATCAGGCAGATAGAGTGTCCGTTTGCGAGTCTGTTTCCCGTCCGATTCCACATAATAAGTGAAGGTTTGGGATAAGTCGTTCACCCGTATCGACCATTCCATCGGATAGATCGTATCTGGAATGGTCGTATACGTAGCTCCGCCATCCAAGGAATAATGGATCGTCGCCGGTTTCGTTGTTTTTGCCTGCACATAAGCATCGTAGGCCGTTTCGTCGGGCTTGACGATCAGCATGCCTTTAACCGCATCTATTGGACTGTGGATATCGAAGAAATAGCTTGCATCCGATAGATCAGCAGTTCTGATCTGGTGCAGCGGCACCTCAATGTTGAGTCCTTCTACAATGATAGCGGTTATTCCCTTGCTTGAAACCTTGGCTTGAATGATTCCGCCACTCATAACCGCTTGCTCTGGTGAGCCATTGTCGCGGATGATGGTTACGGTATAATCTTGTGCCGGGTTGAACCCAATGATTTGCGAATTCAACTCAATCGGAGTCTGAACTTCAGCTGACGATTCGTTGCTTAACCCGATGTAGAATTTATTCCCGCTCTCTCCCGTTATCCAGTTCAATTGAGGGTGGTTGGTCTGAATAATCCCCTTGGGCATCCAGAGCCAAACGTCGGAGTTACCATAAAAATGACCTGGTTTATTTCCATAGAGGTGATATTTGAACCATAAAAAATTAGTTTCAAATACAGAAGGAAATGTAATACTACCATTCGATTTCAACGATTGCTCGCTGATCAAATAATCCATCGTTTGCCCGAGCTGTCCCGGTATATGGTGATAATAGATGGATGTAGCGCCGCTTGGACCTTCCAGAGGGAAATTTGGCTCCAATTGACTAATGGCGAAGCCCTTATAGTAATAACCTGGATAGCTGGAATATCGTCCGATGACCGCATTATGAGCAATATCCTGCAGCAGTTTATCACCTGTATAGAGCGACAATCTCAGCATGAATGGAGCTTCCTGCGCATTCATCCGATAATAGCCAGTTGTACTTCCCGCTTCAAACGTCAATCCATTGGGAGAAACAAGCCAACTATCCGCTTGTACGCCTCCGGCTACATCTTCTGGGAGCTTGATCCGAGGATATTGATATTTACCACTTTCCGGCCAATGGAACGACTCCGCGTAATTATACGTCTCAGGCTGCGGAATCGTAACGGCACCTTCTGGAACCGGACGAGCAACGAACATCGTTGCATACCGTTTGGCTTCTTTATAAGCGGCATTCAAGTATTTGGGTTCCTGAGTTTCCTCGTAAAGCTCCAAGATCTCCATCCACAGCTTGCTATAATAATAAATGAACTCATTTTTACTCACATTTACGGATGCAGGCGTATCAATATGCTGCATGATATAGCTGTCGGCTGCAGCCTTGGCAGCCTGTAAATACTGCGCATCTCCCGTCATACGATACATCATCAGGGGCTGAATGACAGGACCCCGGTCTTTCTGGTCAGGATCACGCACGAGGTACTCTTCCTGTGCCAGCGCCCCAATTCCTGCCGAAGTCCCCATCATCTGATGGACAGCGGCTACGCTTGAAAAATCGAACGGCAAGGATGCCATTTTCCATAACGACGGCACACCGTATACTGGCTTCTGCGTCGGTGACCATCCAATTCCATTTCGCGATACACCGTTCTGGATGGACGGCAGCGCTCTCGTATCGTAAAGCTGGTCGTCTCCGGTCAAATAGTAGGCTCCCAGAAGAACTGCATTCGATGTGGTTCGAATGCTATCCTCGTTCTCAATATCAATAAATCCCTTGGCTCGATTCCACCAGCCGCTTGGCGACGGGACATAATTAACAGAGTCGTCCCCTTGCGGCTCTATCTTAAGTAAATCGATCATATTGAACATCGCGTCAGTAAGCGACTGATCGGATACATTTTCCCGGTATGCGGAATAACCATACTCATTGCAAAGAACATCCGCGTAGGACACATACAATTTGCTTTTTTGAGCGATTAGTCCCATATGAAATTGATAAGTGCTTTCTGCGGCCATTTTCGAATAAGTCCCTAATTGAGGAGCATACAAGATTGGCTGCACGCTGCCTTCATTGTTGACAAGGCTCATGCCAAGCCTTTGTTTCGTAACACCTCCCGTCGGTTCAAATTCCACCGGAAGCTCATCCGAAGGTACAAATACCCCATACGTCAATGGATTCCCCGAACCGTCATTCTTTTCCACAAGACTCATCGGAGCGCTCAGCTCCCTTAAGCTTGTTGATTCGACTGAACCTACCATTTTTGCATGTGACCTGAAACCATTTAACACTTCATTGACGCCTGAGATTTGCTCTGTTGTGAAAGACTGATAGCCGATCACATAATTGCCATCCCGGAGGGGTGTAAAGGCGAAGGAAACATCAGGTTTGTCCCCTGACATGGACCAGTTCACTTGTAAATCGTAATCACTTCCATGTGAAGTATCGGTTAATATCGCCGTGTGGCTGTCAGGGAAATCGATCTCGTCGAATGTAATCCAGCGTTTGTTCATCGTATCGTAGTAATTGGTTAGACTCCCGGCATTCCCATCTAATATGACCCACTGCTCTTCAAGTCTTTCCGCCACATTATTGACAGGCACCCAGTTCCCCGTATCCGTGTCCTTGTAGAACAAATCACGAACGATGGATTTGCCACCATCCCAAGCTGCTTCATAGAAGGTTGCTTTATAGCTGGCATTCTCGATACTGCCTTTTTCCGTGTAACTGAGATTCGCCAATGTACGGCTGCGCAGCGGAGGCAACGGCGGAGCTTGCTGCCGGATGTTCCCTTCAAACTTGACCGCATCGGCCCGCGTAATGATCTTTCCGGTCGTAGGTTGCGTTCGAGTCAGTCTGACAAATTCGCTATCATTACCACTGAAATAATAGGACCCCAAATCAACCCATCCGGCCGATGGGCCCGACGAAGGCCTCAGATCCATAAACATGACATCCGTGATCCCATTGTGAACAATTTCAATTTTAACATTACTGTCTGCTTTATCCGCCCAATCAAGCTTGTTGAATGAAATTTTCGCCGTCCCTGCTTCCAATCGCGGATTCCATGTGATGCTTCTTCCTACTGCATCGGTAAATTTGGAACTGGAATTATGATAACCCTTCACTCCTGTACTTGTAGTCCAATAAGGAGCGGAGAACCCGTTATTTGCGTTATCTGCATCAGTGGTGACGACATCATCAATCGTGATGCTTCCATCATCAATGATGATCGTCTTCTGCGGCTCTTTTTGCTGAATATTCCCTTCGAACTTGACCGCATCTGCACGAGTAATTATCGTGCTGGTTGTACTGGTAGACCGAGTTAATCTAACGAATTCTTTACCAACCCCGGAAAAATAGTACTCTCCCAAATCCACCCATCCCGCAGGAGCACCAAATGAAGGTCGCAAATCCACAAAGAAAACATCCGTCGTTCCATTATGAACGATTTCGATTTTTACATTGCTATCTGCTTTATCTTCCCAGTTAAGCTTGTATAATGAAATTTTCGCCGTTCCCGCTTCCAATCGAGGATTCCAGGATATCGTTCTGCCTGCTGTACTCGTATATTTAGAACTGGAGTTATCATATCCCTTCACCCCTGTACTTGTGGTCCAATTTGGAGCCGAATAGCCGTTGTTCTCGTTATCCACATCAGGTGTCACAACATCATTGATCGTGATGCTCCCGTCATCGATGATAATCGTCTTATACGGTAAGGGCTCTGCGTAAGCGGTCCTTATCCCGACTAGGCTGAAAGGAACTACTATCGTCACAATGAAAACGATTAAGAAAAACAGCTTCCTTTTTATCATACAACTCACAGCCTCCCTTATGTTGATAACGCTTTCAAAATAATGGTGCCCTCCTTTGTTCGAAGATCGTAAAGAAGCAATTAGCCTTATCCTTCTGGCTAATCCTCTCGTTTTTATCATAGCATGTCACATCACTGTGAAATTTCTTTGATTTCAAGAATTTCTAATAAGATTTTAAGCAAAAAAGAAACCTATATCATAACTGACTGCAGTTGAGCGGTCAGTTATGATATAGGTTTACCAATTGTAAAATGCCTAATGATTAATTATAATGGCGGCTGCACCAATAACAACTTCCCAAGCTGAATCACCGTTTGATCATACCAATCTGGATGCTTTCTAACGTGCTCTCTACTTCGTTCATTGCCGCATGCCTCAAACACGGCCGCTTTGTCTGTTTTCTCGGTATCGATTTCAAAGCGAACTGTATGTTTTCCATTCGGGAGCTCCGGTAAGAATACATACTGATTTCGATTATGATCGTTGTGTAGTGTGAATCGATCAACAAGAAAGGGTTCCCCACCATCCACTGACACCTTCAATCTGCCAGAATCAGGCCCCCCGATATCGAATAACCCGATATGGGTTCCCTCGAACTGCACTGTGATAGCCTCTCCAGGATCGACTGCTCGCCATAGACCGGGGAACAACCAATTGTACTCACGCACTAAAGCAAAATCATCGGGCGTCATGTATGACCATCCTGCGGAAAAAGTAGTATGACTATCTAATGAAAGCATGGTTGCATACTCCCAAGGATTAGCTGGAACTAACGGATTCTGAGGGAAGTGATGTACTAACCTTCCCAAATGATCTTGAAGTTCTCTAATTTTCTCAAATGACCGGGTGATAGTATCCGTATAGATCTGGTGTCCTTCGGGAATAGTCGGATGGATCGAATCATGCGTAAAAACAACGGCTCCGGAAATGGACACGTCTTCCCTTGAGGTAAAAACGAGTTTTCCCTCCGACACCAAGTGACTGACCGCTACACCCAGATGAATTGAAGGAATACCATAATAGTCGGCCACTTCCTCTTGCATCAGAGCCCCCTTCTGGTATTCACCAGACTGAAATAAGGCCACATCCCGCTCCTTCAGCGTATAAACGAATAAGATATCGGTAAACCGGCTACGTTTGCGGATCTGGCGGACAATCCCTTCGATCCGCGCCTTGGATTCGGGATCTCCGCCATCGTTACCGACAAATTCAACAAATACTAGATCAGGCCGATGACGCAGTACATCTGTCTCCAAACGGGCACAGCCCAAATCCGATCCTGTCCCATTAATGCCTGCATTCACAGAGCGGATCTCCGCCTTAGGATATTTTTCACGAAGCCAATCCGCCGTCATGACCCTGTAGCCTTCAGAACGGGTATTACTACCGCCGAAATAGACGATTGTTACGGTATCCCCATTTTCCAATTTCTGAATTATATTGGGGAGTCCTTTACGAGGGAATAATTCCTTCATCGCGACCTCACCTGACCTCATTTATCAAATTTAGGAGCAAACCATTTTACAGCAAACACTTCAAAATAAGACGAACCATAAGTTGCACAGAAATCGAAGCGGATTCGGGTTACATCTTTCGCTTTCACCTTATGTTTATTCAGCGTGAGATAATTTCCACGAGTTATGATTGTCCTATCGGTTCCGTCTTCTAAGGTCAAGGTCATATCATAGTCTTGAATAAGGGACTCGATCGGGTCGTTGAAATGCTCCAAATCCAACTGTGAATTGAAGACGAGATGGATTTCGTCTACATTTTTGGGGCTTGCAAAACAGAATTCCAACCATTCCTGTTCTTCCGTACGTTCAGAAATCCAGCCGTTCGGTAGACCATAAGGTCTGGAGAAGCCGTTGACGACATTCTCGGGATTATACATATTCTGGGTTGGAAATAGCTCCTTAAAGCAAATGCTCTTATTGAATTTCTTCAGCCTAGAAGGTTCTTCCGGTCTATAATAGAAGCTAACCGCTCCTGTCAATTTCTCTTCATTGACGTAGACAGCAAGGCTTGCCGTACCTTCCAATACGATGTAGATTTTATCGTCAGCCGGTCTCTTGCAGCCCAAGTTAAGCGTAATCCAGTCGTCATGACCGGCTGCAATAACCAAGCGGTAGTCTTTTAACTCGCTGGTCGGAATATAATTTTCTTTCCGTTCCCCGCCAAACAGCTTCACCTGCAAAGTTTCCGAATGCTCGGACCTGTTTTTAATTTTGATGCGTACACTTTCCGCCATGGATGTCTGTATCGGCAAGACTAAACATAACCCTTTCTCCAAGGAAATCTCTTCGGTTGGATGAACATTGTCATAGCTGCGCTGAGACGAGGCACGAATAGTTAATCCATCAGCAAAATAAGGATTCAATTCCTCTTGAAGCCCTACAATCGTTTGCCCGTCTCGAAGCAACAGCTCTTGCAGTTCTCCCATATGAGCTTCGACTATCGTAGCGGGGTCCACCTCATATTTCAAACATAACGAAGCAGCTGTTCCAACCGCCTGACCCATACAACCGCAGGTTGCCATTACCCTCGTAGATCCAAATGCCACATGGGTAGCACTTATATTGCGGCCAGCGAACATTAGATTAGGAATATTTCGTGAATATAAACTGCGGAAAGGGATATTGTACAAGCCAGGCACGAAATTCCATGCTGTAGCCGGCCCCTCATCATAGATGCCTTTAGCAGCATGTATATCCATATACCATCCCCCGACGGATACGGCATCTTCGAAATGCGGCTTTGCTGTAAGATCGTTCTGAGACAACATGTGATCCCCAATGAACCGCCTTGACTCCCGTTTTCCCGGGATTGGGCATACATAATCCAAGATGAGATTGTCCACATCATCAAATTCGCCGCTATTTTTGATATAATCCCAAATTCCGTACACCAATTTCCGCAGTTCCAATGCGATGTCTTCATTATTCTTGATAATATCCATATGTCCGCCGTATTCCAGCCACCACAATCCGCCAAGCCCGTTGATTTTTCTAGGTAAAGACCGATGGTTTAAGCCTTTTCTGATACTATCAAAAAAGGCCAACTTCGTAATATCATATGCAAAGCCTGGTCTTTTGTATGGAACGGAATATTCTACGTCACGGGCTTGAAACAGGATCGTATCGCCCATGGTGAAATGGTCCGCCACTTCAGGAGCCAATTCTTCCTTATATTCATGCTTCGCTTCTCTCCCCCAGCGGAAGAGAGCACCTGCTTGATATCCGACAACTCCATCCCCGGAGCAATCGATGTAGGTTCGGCTTTCGAAACGGAATTTTCTTTCGGAAGCCAATTGAAGGCCCTCCACCCATTTAATTCTGCCGTTCTCCATGCCCGTTTCATGCACGCATGTATTCAGAAATAGAGAAATGTTAGGTTCAGCATAAACCATATCCAACAAGACCGTATCCGAAAGCGAAAGCATCAGCTTCTTGTTGTATAACGGATTATAGTGAAAAATCTTCAACTTGAGTTCTTCCACCAATCCGCCCTCGCGTGCATAATAGGATGGACTGTTTCCAAGATATGCTGACCCGTTGATATGAACTCTGACCTCGCTGCTCGCATTTCCCCCAAGAACCGGCCGATCATTAATAAGTGAAACCTGCAGCCCTTGGCGTGCGGCAGCAATGGCAGCGCATATCCCAGCAATACCTCCGCCTACGACGGTTACATCTGCTTTAATAAGCTCCATTTTGATAACCTCCATGATTAGATCCTTCTATCATGGTAAGCTTTTTGATGCCTTTTTTTTTACATGATTTCACGAGAAATTTATACATTTTTTGCAACCTTATTAGGATTCATACCGTGTCATTTTTATCCGGTATTGCTTAGGCGTATCACCCGTATATTCTTTAAATAATTTGCAAAAATAACCTTCATTCACAATTCCTACTTCCTCGCACAATTCCAATAAAGAATAATCCTGAACATTTAACAGCTCGAGAGCTAAGTGGATTTTTTTGCGGTTGATGTAGCTGATAACGCCCTCGTTCATTGTTTTTTTGAATAAGCTGCTAAAATACGATGGAGCTAAATTCACTTCCTCGGCAATCGCCTCCAGCGTTAATCTCTGTTTCAGGTTTTTCTCTATAAATCGCATAGCACTCATGATTTCTATACGATGTAAAAGTTGGCCAGCGTGTACATATTCGAATGTGAAGTCGCCAATATAGGCAAGCTGCTCCCGAAATGTCATGAATTTTATAGGAAACTCTGATACATCCGTGGTCAACGATTTCCCCGATTTAAATTTCGCAGTAATGTCTCTGTACAAGTCTTGAAGCATAGGTGCCATGATAGACTTATGAATTTTATAATTCGTCACAAATTGATTTAAATCAGAGAGTTCTTCCTCCAGCTCTTCCTTGGAAACTTTCCTTTGTACCCATGTGAGAAAATCAGCCAATTTCAGCTGAAAGGCCTCCTTTTTGTCATTACGGTATTGGAACCGATGCATGGGGGTTTTGACTACTTTCTCTTCATGATAATAGAAATCCTCACTCACGTTATTAGCTTCCATGTAAGCTTGTTTGATGGATTCCCAGCCTCGGTGCGGACCTCCAAAAGCGACGGATACCCTTTGATTCAGATATTGATGTAAATGGGAGACGATCTGACTGCCCAATGAATGGCAAGCATATTCCGTGTCCATATCACTGCGATTATTTTCCCAGGAAAGAAAGCCAATAAAACGATTATCGGATAGATCTACAGCTACACCCCTGCCACCATTCACCACAGTTTCTTCGATTATATTCGTAATCGCATATTTCAAAATGTGTTGATCTGACGCTGAATAATCGTTCCGGAAACTTTCATACAGATTCATTTCAACAATGAAGCAGCAATAGTTGGCTTGAAAGAAATGGAATTGCATGCGATTGGCAAAATCCGATGCCCGATGAGAAGGGATTTCGCCTCTGATAAGCTCGTTAAAAAATTGCTTGCGGACTCTATATTTATTTTCAAGCACGGATACGTTTAACGATTGAATTTCCGCTTCTTTTTTCTTAACCTCATTTAAAATCCCGGCTGCCTTATCTAAAGCGCGAACTAAATCCGCTTCCCTGAGCGGAACCTTAACAATGTACTCCAATACGTTGGCTTGAATAGCTCTCTGGGCGTATTCAAAAGATGAATAAGCGGTCAAAAGTATGTATTGGGTATGGGGAAGCTTTGGTTTTAGCTGCTCAATCATGGAAATTCCATCCATCCGCGGCATAACAATATCAGATATTACGATATCCGGTTTAAGCTTTGCGATCTCCTCTATCCCTTTCAGCCCATTATTCGCTTTTCCCACTAAATGAAATCGCTTATCTCTATGGGAGAGCTCGTTAAAAAACAATTCCAATCTCTGAATGATTAGATCTTCATCGTCAACAATGAAGCAGGTGTAGTCTCTCACCATCATGCATCTCCTTTAAACGAGCCTGCTGGGAATAAGGCTTGAACACGGGTTGTTTCCTTAGGTATGCTTATGATTTGGAGCCCGAACTGTTCACCATAGTGAAGTCTTATTCGGTCATGAATATTATTTAACCCGATTCTTTTCCTTTTCACTTCCACATCACTCGGTTCTGAAATCAAAACATGCTTTATTTTATCAGTTGGAATTCCCTCGCCTTGATCCACTACTTCTATGATGACGTTGCTGCCCTCCCTGTACGCATGAATAGTAATAGGGCCTTCGATCCCCCCACCGTTATAACCATGGAAGATACTATTCTCCACAAGGGGCTGCAGCAGCATTCTAAAAACTGGGAAATCTATTAAATCTGCTTCGATATTTTCAATCAAGTGAAAGTTCCTGTTATAGCGGATGTTCTGGATCGCGATATAGTCCGATACATTTTGCAATTCCTGACGCAGTGATACCTTCTCCGAAGCATCAGCTATCCCATATTCCAATATTGAAATGAGAGACTCGATCACCACATCTACTTTCTCTATTTGTCCGAGTCGTATGACATTGCTTATAGAACCAAGCGTGTTATACAGAAAATGAGGGTTTATTTGAGACTGAAGCACTTGGATCTCCAGCTTCCGCTCAAGTTCATTATGTAGCTCTGCTCCCCGTATCAGTTCCACAATTTGCTGCAGCATACGATCGAATGCTCGGGAGAGATCTCCAAACTCATCGTTTCGGTTAATCGATATTGTAGTTGTGAGGAGGCCTTGCTCCACCCGCTTCATTTTTGTTTTGAGCGCATAGAGAGGGGTCCTTATATATTTGGCAATAAAAAAGGAAATGAACAGACTTAAGAGAAGACCAGCAGCTAGAAGCCCGATATAATAGGTTTCTAATCTGGACAAAGCAGCTTTCAAGCGGGATTCATCGTTGATCGAGATGAGGGTCCAGTTGAATTTCTCAGTCGGTTTTTTCAGAAGGGAGACCGCAATGCCATCCTTGGTATGCAGTTGAAGGCTTGTTTCTGTAGTCTCCAGAATTTGTTTCGCTGACGTTTCACCGATTGAAAAAGTATGATCTTGAATATTTAAGGGTCCTTTATTTTCCGGAAATCCGGCAATGATTTTTCCTGATGCGGTGATTAGAGCCAAATCCATTTGTTCTTTTTTATTAATCTTGAACAAGGTCTCTTCAATGGCATTTAGATCCAAATCTACCGCAATGGCCATAGGAAACGGAGCACTGTTCAGATATCGAACCATCGTAACGGTCCAGCCGGAATATTTAGATTTGTAAGGATCACTGACAAATGTAGTCCTTCTGTTCTTGTCAGCCGCATCAAACAAAGGTTCTCTTTCAGCTAAAGGTTCATCGAATATTCGGGTAGGTGTACTCCCGCCTAGAATGGATAAATCGCTTTTGATCAAATAAATATTACTGACGTAATTACTGTTGAGTTCATACAGCTCTCTTAATTGCTTTTTAATCACTTCTGTATTCTCAATGTTGGCTTTCACCGATGTTTCGACCGAGAACAGGATCGTCTGGAAGGAGGAAAAATTAACTGTGAAATACTGATCTACCTTGTCAAGGATTTGGTTGGTGTAATAAATGTCAGTGGTTCTTATTTCCTTTTGGACATAGTGATAAGACAATTGGCTTATCAAGATTATGCAGCTTAATACAAATGCAAACACGATAAAAAATAACTTTAAAGGCAAGCTGATTCTTCTTCGCATCGATCATCTTCCTTTTAAATCTGTTTTAAACAAATAATAGCATATGATAAGAAGAAACGCCTTCGGCGTCCTTTTT
>NZ_NFUX01000121.1:0-10099 GCF_002264385.1 Paenibacillus sp. VTT E-133280 | reverse complement strand
CGCCAACAGTGACTCCTACACCAACACCTATCGCAACACCTACATCAACGCCAACATCAACGCCAACAGTGACTCCTACAGCAACACCTAGCGCATCTCTTACACCAACGCCAACCGTAACACCTACCGCAACACCTACACCAAAACCAACCGTAACACCTGCACCAACGCCAACTTCGGCTGGCTTAACGGTTCATTTTAAGAAACCAGCAAGCTGGAGCTCAACGATCCGAATCCATTACTGGAATCTGAGTCCGACGACGGTTCCAACAAGCGGAGCTTGGCCAGGAATTCTGATGAAATCGGATGGGAATGACTGGTACAGTTATACTATTGCCAACGCCTCTGGCACAAGCCTTATCTTTAATGATGGCAACGGCAAACAGACCGCCGACTTGTCCCGCAGTGTAAAAGAGGGCTGGTATTCCTCGGATAATGTGTGGTATGACGCAAATCCAGAAATTCCGAAGATCCCTGTGATTTCAGTCTCTCCTACGCCTAAGACATATGATTCTGCTCAAACCGTGAAGCTTTCCAGTCTCAGTAGCAGCGATAAAATCTACTATACAACAGACGGGTCGACACCTACGACATCTTCTACCTTATACACGACTCCAATCCAAGTAGTCTCTACTATGACTATCAAGGCTTTTGGTGTGAACTCCTTAGGTCAAGCAGGCAGCGTAGGCACTTTTGCTTATGTTATTGACCTAAATCTCGACCTGCAAGCGCCAACGATTACAGCGAATTTACCTGTTGGAAATTCAAGCTCTGCAGTAACCGTATCTTTTAATATAAAAGATAACAAAGCGGCAACCACCACCGCATATTACACGGATAATGGTACGGAACCAACGGCTAACTCAAAAGTCTACATCTCAGGAAATGCTTTAACGGCTCTGGCAGGACCGTCCATCCTCATTAATAAGACGACAACACTGAAATTCCTAGTCGTCGACGGTGCGGGAAATGAAACGAAACAGAGCTTCGTCTACACGATTGGAAATAAAGGCGATTTCCGCGAAGACACCATTTATTTCGTAATTACTTCACGATTCTATGATGGTGATCCGAGTAACAATGTGCATTCATGGGATGATGCTAAGGCGGGGAATCCGGATTCAGACCCAGCTTGGAGAGGGGATTTTAAGGGATTGATCCAAAAGCTCGACTACATCAAAGCGCTCGGATTCAGTGCGATTTGGATTACACCAGTGGTGCAGAATGCCAGCGGGTATGATTATCATGGCTACCATGCGATTAATTTTTCCAAAGTAGATCCAAGGTACGAATCAGCGGGAGCCTCTTATCAGGAATTAATCAATGCGGCTCATGCCAAAGGGATAAAGGTCATTCAGGATATTGTCGTGAATCATACCGGTAATTTTGGGGAAGAGAATCTGTTACCTATGTTCAAAAAAGATCCAGCCGCAGCCGACACCGTGAATAATATGATCAAAATTACGGATAAACTGCCAGCCAACTACGATACGATGACCCCTGATCAACAATATCAGGCAAGACTCGCCATCATGAAAAATGCGGACACCAACAATAACATGTACCATACCGAAAAAAGTCTTTCCTGGGAATCTTATACCGTGCAGACAGGACAGATTGCAGGAGATGCCGTAGACTTGAACACAGAGAACCCTGTAGTGAATCAGTACCTAATTGACAGCTATAATCAATATATCGACATGGGTGTTGATGCTTTCCGGGTCGATACTGTGAAGCATGTTAGCCGGTATATTTTTAACAAATACTTTGTTCCTGCTTGGAAAACAAGAGGGGGCTCCAACTTCTTTGTCTTTGGGGAAGTAGCTACTCGGTACAGAGATGTGTGGAACAGTGGAATCCCGGCAATATCGACGCCATTCTATACATGGAAAAGCTCGAAAGCCTATCCGGGTGATGGACAAAATGACTACGCTTCCAATAAGCTGTCGGTAGAACAAGAGTGGGCGGATAACTCTACTACAACAGGACAGCCAACCTCGAACAATGCATTTTTACTCGGCAATAATTATCATGCGCCTGATTATTCGATGAAATCCGGTATGGATGTCATTGATTTTCCAATGCATTGGGCGTTCAAGACAGCACAGGAAGCCTTCAGTATGAGGAGTGGGGATCAATTCTATAACGATGCGACCTGGAATGTAACTTATGTTGACTCTCATGATTATGCACCTGACCAAGCACCTGAGAATCAACGGTTTGCAGGAACACAAGATACTTGGGCTGAGAATCTCTCCCTGATGTTCACCTTCCGAGGAATCCCTGCGATCTATTATGGTTCAGAAATTGAATTTAAAAAAGGTTCAGTCATCGATGTAGGTCCAAATGCTCCGCTCAGCTCAACAGGGCGCGCTTACTTCGGAGATCATATCGAGGGTAGCGTTACGGTTCAGGACTACGGTAAATATACAAACGCAACCGGCACACTTGCCGATTCATTGAACTATCCGTTGGCCAAACATATCAGACAGCTTAATTTAATCAGAAGAGCTGTTCCAGCCTTGCAAAAAGGTCAATATTCCACAGAAAATGTATCCGGTAATTTGGCATTTAAAAGAAGATACACCGACAGCACCAGTGGTATTGATAGCTTTGCATTAGTTACGATCTCAGGAAATGCGACATTTACCGGAATTCCGAATGGAACTTACGTGGATGCGGTGACTGGCGATACCAAAACCGTTACTAACGGCACAATCACACTGGTATGCTCCGGAAAAGGAAATGCGAGAGTCTATGTATTGAACGGTAGCGGTGGAATTGGAGTAACAGGAACCTACCTGAAATAGAATAAATCTGTCTTAGTAAAAAAGAGAAGAAGCAGCCTCAGTTCGGATTTCCCACCGTTCTAAGGTTGCTTCTTCCTATAACATTAATCATTTAATCCTTTTCCATCCAGAATTTGCGGCATCCATTTTTCAACCCTAGAGACTCGAGTTTTGGACTGCTTGGGTTCAGAAAAATGATGAAGATAGGCTCTTTGTCGTCCAGGCGTCAAAGCTTCGAAAGCAGTTTTCAAGGCAGGCATTTCATCGAGTTTATTTTGAAATTCATCAGGAATGCTGAATTCCGTGTTCTTTTTAAATTCTACTTCCAAGCCAGCCTTTTCAACTTCGATGGCTTCATAGATATAGTCTTTTATGATATTTTCTTTTTCTAGGATCTCTTGAACATTGGCGAACCGAATCTGGCGTGCTGCTTGAACATTCTCCGTTTGTTGAATCAGAATCCCATGGGTATCCTTTAATAAGACACCTTTATGAAACAGCAGCGCAATATATTCTTTAAATCCATGGATTAAGACAATGTTTTTGTTCTCTAACGTATAACAAGGATGCATCCACTTAAAATCTTCGGTCAATTCACAGTCAAGAACGATATTTCTCAACGTCTCGTATTCTTCCTGCCACTGTTTTACTTTCCTTAAAAATCCGTCTACCTTAGGATTCGTTTTGCTATTTGTCATTAAGGAACACCCCTCTTCCTCGTAATTATATTATGTTAAAAAACCTTTCAACTGCTTCTTTCTTAGCTTGTCCCTTTTGTGGCTGATCTAAATGCAGAGATTGCAAGTAGATACTAGTAAGACTAACATAATATTAGATGTCTCTTACGAAATTGGCTAGTAAAACTTAGGATAGGGAGGGTTTTATGAATACAATTACCGTTGATTTAGTTGCGAGATTAATAAATGAACAATTTCCCGCATGGTCCAGTTTAGAGATTAGACCGGTAAAATGCAGTGGGCATGATAATCGAACGTTTCATTTAGGCGAGCATATGAGCGTGAGGTTACCCAGTGCGGCAGCTTACGCTCCACAAGTGGAGAAAGAACAACGATGGTTGCCCATTTTAGCTAAAGAACTCACACTACCGATTTCAACACCATTAGCTAAAGGGGAGCCTAGTGAAACATATCCATGGCCTTGGTCTATCAATAAGTGGGTAGAGGGTGAAACATTAACGTATCAAAATATTAATGATCTTAATCAAGTCGCTAGAGATTTAGGAGCATTTTTAATCGAATTACAATCTATTGAGGCTAGTGGAGGACCTTTAGCAGGAGCGCATAATTTCTATAGAGGTGGATCTTTAGCTGTATATGATGAAGAGTCTAGACACGCACTGGAACAGAATAAAGATATTTTTAATGAAGGTAAGTTGAAAAAAATTTGGGAGACGGCATTAGATTCTAAGCGGAATTCGCAGCCGGTTTGGGTTCATGGTGATATTGCGCCAGCGAATATTTTGGTTGAGAATGGGAGGATTTGCGCCGTCATTGATTTTGGAATCTTGGGGGTAGGCGATCCTGCTTGTGATGCGGCAATGGCTTGGAACTTTTTTGATAAGGATAGCAGAAAGGTATTCAAGGATGTATTAAAGATGGATGAAGGGACTTGGAACAGAGCAAGAGGATGGGCTTTATGGAAAGCATTAATTACATATCATGGAAATCGATCTTCTAACCAAAAGGCAGCAAAGGAATCCTTAACTATTATTAATTCTATAGCAGATGACTTTGAATTGTAGAAATTGCTCTACATAAAACGTAAAAACTAACCCATACTAGCTCATAAGTATGATAATTTATGAACATTTAGCGACTGACAACGATTATCATATTAGAATTATTATAAATAACTTGACAGGCCTTAATTTGGTTAATTATAATAATTACAAATAGTATTCAGATATGTGATGTTTGCAGATTTGAATATTGTGCTCACAAAAAATAAAACTTAAAGGAGATTTAAATAATATGTCACTAATCGGAACAGAAGTTCTACCCTTCAAAGCAAGCGCATTTCAAGATGGGAAATTCATCGATGTATCAGAAGAAAACTTTAAAGGTAAATGGAGTGTAGTTTGCTTCTACCCAGCTGACTTTACATTCGTATGCCCAACTGAACTTGAAGATTTGCAAAACCAATATGAAACCCTGAAACAATTGGGTGTTGAAGTATATTCCGTTTCCACAGATACTCACTTTACACATAAAGCATGGCATGAAAGCTCCGCAGCTATTGGCAAGGTAAAATACATCATGATCGGCGATCCTTCTCATGTGATTTCCCGCAACTTTGATGTATTGATCGAAGCTGACGGTCTTGCTGATCGTGGTACATTCATCATTGATCCAGACGGTATTATCCAAACCGTTGAGATTAATGCTGGTGGTATTGGTCGCGATGCTAGTGCACTTGTTAACAAAATCAAAGCAGCACAATATGTACGCAATCATCCAGGTGAAGTATGCCCAGCGAAATGGTCTGAAGGTGCAGAAACTCTTAAACCAAGTCTGGATCTTGTAGGTAAGATTTAAGGAGCGAAAGCTAATGAAATTAGATCAAGAAATAAAAGCTCAACTTGCGCAATACCTAGAACTCTTGGAAGGCGACGTAGTACTGAAAATCAGTGCAGGCACTGACGAAGCTTCGGAAGAGATGGAAGCGCTGGTTGATGAGATTGCCAAAATGTCAGCTAGGATTACGGTAGAAAAAACCGAACTCCCTAGAACCCCAAGCTTTAGCGTAAATCGTGTAGGTGAAGATACGGGCGTAACCTTTGCTGGAACTCCGCTTGGACATGAGTTTACTTCATTAGTATTGGCTCTATTGCAGGTTAGCGGAAGAGCGCCTAAGGTTGAGCAAAGTGTTATTGATCAGATCAAAGGCATTAGTGGCGAATATAAGTTTGAAACTTATGTCAGCCTAAGCTGTCATAATTGCCCTGATGTTGTACAAGCACTGAACCTAATGAGTATCTTTAATCCCGGCATTACCCATACGATGATTGACGGCGGAGTGTTCAAAGAAGAGGTAGAGCGCAAAGAAATTATGTCTGTTCCAAGCGTTTACCTTAACGGTGAATTTTTCGAAAGTGGTCGTATGACGGTTGAAGAAATTCTAGCTAAAATGGGTAGTACTGTGGATGCATCAGAGTTTGACAACAAAGCACCGTACGACGTGCTTGTTGTTGGTGGTGGTCCAGCAGGCGCAAGTGCAGCAATATATGCGGCACGTAAAGGGATTCGCACAGGTATTGTTGCTGAACGTTTAGGCGGACAGGTTAACGACACACTTGGTATTGAGAACTTTATCAGTGTGAATTACATTGAAGGTCCTCAGCTAGTGGCTAAACTCGAAGAGCAAGTGAAAGAGTACGGCATTGATGTGATGAAATTACAACGTGCTACACGTTTAGATAAGAATGAATTAATTGAAGTTGAACTCGAGAACGGTGCTGTTCTAAAGAGTAAGACGGTCATTCTATCGACAGGTGCTCGTTGGCGCAATATGGGTGTGCCTGGTGAAGCTGAATTCAAGAATAAAGGTGTAGCCTACTGCCCACACTGTGATGGTCCTTTATTCGCAGGCAAAGATGTTGCCGTTGTCGGCGGCGGTAATTCTGGAATTGAGGCAGCTATTGACCTTGCGGGTATAGTGAAGCATGTCACGGTTCTGGAATTTGCTCCAGAGCTCAAAGCAGATGCTGTACTGCAAGACCGTCTCTACAGCCTTCCTAATGTTACTGTGCTTAAGAACGTGCAAACGAAAGAAATTACCGGAACTGATAAGGTAGATGGTATTTCTTATATCGATCGCGCAACAGAAGAAACTCACCATATCGAATTGCAAGGTGTATTTGTACAGATCGGTCTGGTTCCGAATACAGATTGGTTAGGTGACATGGTTGAACGTACTCGCGTTGGCGAAATCGTTGTAGATAGCCATGGTGCCACAAACGTACCAGGAGTATTTGCTGCTGGCGATTGCACTAATAGTGCTTATAAACAAATCATCATTTCGATGGGATCTGGTGCAACTGCAGCTTTAGGTGCATTTGATTATCTGATCCGTAACTAATCGATACGGTTAATAAAAGCAAAGATCCAAAGCCCTCACTTTTCACAAAGTGGGGGCTTTTTTATGCGCCAATGAGCAAATAAAATCAAGGGGATTACGAACCAAATGATAATTCGATAGAGAAGATGGAGGAAATCAAAATAATGTTCCAAAAACTAAATGAATTGCGAATAAATTATAACTAAAGAATATTTTAAACGTATATTTAAATTCATGGATGGTATAGTAAGATAGTAGTTGAGTAACAAACTTAGGAGGAATAAATTATGTCGACACCGCACAATGCAGCACAAAATGGTGAAATCGCCAAAACAGTATTAATGCCAGGAGATCCGTTAAGAGCGAAGTATATCGCAGAAACCTATTTGGAAAACCCAACCCAATTTAATACGGTACGGAATATGTTTGGATATACAGGCACTTACAAAGGTAAAGAAGTGTCAGTAATGGGTTCGGGAATGGGAATGCCAAGTATCGGTATTTATTCTTATGAACTATACAAAAATTATGGTGTGGAAAACATCATTCGTATCGGTAGTGCAGGTGCCTACACAGATAAATTGAATTTATTTGATGTGGTACTGGCAGATAGTGCCTGGAGTGAATCTACATACGCCTATGTGCAAAGTGGTGTAGAAGGAGACGTGCAGCTGCCAAGTAAAGAATTGAACGAAGTCATTGAAGAAGCTGCTAAACGTATTAACAAGCCAATTTTAACGGCGAGAATTCATTCAAGCGATGTATTCTACCATGAAGACAACGTGCCCGGCCACAATGAATTTTACAATGAACATGGCTGTGTATGTGTAGAAATGGAGAGCTATGCATTGTTCCATAATGCGAAAGTATTAGGTAAACAAGCGGCATGTATTCTTACTATTTCAGATTCATTAGTGACTCATGCGGTAACCACGGCTGAAGAAAGACAAAATTCTTTCAACAGCATGATGGAAGTTGCATTAGAAGCAGCGATTTCTCTTTAACAATAAAATATAAGAAGCTATGTGCATTCTCATAAAAAACCTATTGAATACAGGATGAAGACCTGATATTTAATAGGTTTTTTTCTCATTTGTAAAGTCATGGAAACCACATGTGCGCGATAAAAAGATTCTTCATTTTTAATCAAAATTTAATGTTAAATTCATAATAATTCTCTCGGATTATACCGATATAAAAAACAAACCAAATGGCTAAAAAGCTTAGAAAAGACATTCAATTTCCATATGGTGGAACTGTTGATTTATATTATGGTGTAATGCCAAAGGGGGAAACTTGTGTTTAAGCGGAGTGGCAATCTTTTATTAGCAATAAGTTTAGTATTTTCTATCGTAAGTTCTCTATTTATGCCTGGAGTAACGGATGCAGCACCCAGCAATAGCAATATCATTGATCAAAGTTCCACATCAGCTGGAGATTTGAACAGTGTTGCATTTGGCAATGGTATTTTTGTTGCGGTGGGCCAAGGAGGAATATCTACTTCAACGAATGGTGTGGATTGGTCTATCTCTAAAAAGGTGGGAAGTCCCAAGCTTAACTCAATCGTGTTCGCTAATGGGCTGTTCTTAGCTATCGATGGCAGTGAAAAGGCAGTATATAAGTCAGCCGATGGTGAAAGCTGGACCAAAACTACGTTATCGATCACTCCGGAAAGACTGAAAGCGGTTAATGGGAAATTCTTTGTATGGCAGTCAGTATATAAAAATGGTACCAATCCACCTTCTTATGATGTAACTCTTCTGCAATCCTCGGATGGCGTTGTCTGGACAGATACAAGAATTACTTCTACCAATACAATATTCGGTATGCAAATGTTAACGGATATTGCTTACGGACAGAACAAATACGTAGTCTCTGCTAACAATGCAGTCTATTACACCTCAACAGATCTGATCAACTGGACAACGGTTACCTTAACCAATCTAGTGATCGACCACTATAATTCGAATTGGCCTTTTGTTACGAATGTAATGTATTTAAAGGATCGTTTTTTTAGTTATATCGTGACTCCTTTTGCTAAAAAAGTATTTACCTCTACAGACGGCGCTAACTGGACCGTTGATGCTTCGTGGGATAATAAGCAATTTTATGGGGGGGCTTCTTTAAATGGGAGCTATTTGTTATATGGACAAGGGGTAATTTATAAATCTGCTGCGGCTCCGTTGGACAGCACCCAGTGGACATCTTCGGATACCCATACAACAATGATGGTGAACAATATGGTTTACGGAAATGGCAAATATGTTGCCTCAGGGGGCAGCGGATTGCTGGTTTCTTCTGACCTATCGGCGTGGAGTAATGTCAGCGGCAATCTGAAAAGTATTGCTAAGGATGGTGATGGTAATTATATTGCCGTCTCATCCGGGGAATATGGTTCTATCTACAAATCTAATAGCTCCGCAGTATGGAATGATGTCACTTCCTCAAAGCTGCCGGGAATGAATGCGGTCACATATGGAGCAGGGAAGTTTATTGCGGTTACAAATAAAGAAAACTACAATCTTAATGCCAAAGTGGTTACCTCGACTAACGGTGACACTTGGACGGTGACAGATAGCGGTGTGCAGGACAATTTAAGCGGTGTCGCTTTTGGCGCAAATCAATACGTTGCTGTTTCTGATTATGGTGGAATTTACTCTTCAGTAAATGGAAACGCATGGACAGAGCGATTTAAGAACGGGGATTATGCGTTTAATACAGTAACCTACTTGAATAATCAATTTGTAGCTCTCGGGATGAATTACAATCCTAGTACCTATGAGCCCGATAATGTTGTTATAGCAAAATCATCAGATGGTGTACAGTGGGGTACGCCCTTAGAGATTGGTTTTCCAAATACCTCTTTAAAGGGAATTGCCTATGATGGTAGAGCTTATATTCTGGTTGGAGAAGATACACTTAGCCAGCAGGCGGTAATTCTAACCACAGAAGATTTGGTAACTTTTACGAAGGTTACAATATCAGCTGATGCATTAAATAATATCAGCTTTGGTAATGGGAGTTTTCTGGCTGTTGGATTAAAAGGTGAGTTATTCACTTCGGCAGATGGATCCACGTGGACTCAGGAAACATCAGATCTTACCTCTAATCTTAATGGCATCATTTATGATGGTAATAATTTTAAGGTCGTGGGAGATCATTTTACCAAAATGACCTTAAACCTAGGACCTACTCTAGCATACAGCCTCACCGCAACAGCGGCGACTTTAACC
>NZ_NFUX01000133.1:0-7136 GCF_002264385.1 Paenibacillus sp. VTT E-133280 | reverse complement strand
AATCCCGTAGAATGGGGTCGTGGGGCGGAAAATGAGCAAAAGAGGGGGAGAAATACCCCCGATCAGCCCTCTCCAATCCACCTGGCCCCGTTATCATCCGCATCTCACTTCACTTATGGATACGGGCGAGCGAAGCCCCCCATAAATCTCTAATTTTGACCTGATTTTCGCTTAGATTGTTAAGGTGTTACTTATCGAGCTAATCTTCTATGATTAGGTTGATAGACCAGATTTGTGTTAAACACAGATAACTACCTCGAGAACATATGAAACCGCTATCAACTTGAATCGAAGGAGCGATTTTGATGGAAACAGTGACATCTAAATATCCATTTCAACAGATTGATTTACCCTTAAATGACCGAGTGCAGGATTTGATCTCCAGATTAACGCTAGATGAAAAAGTAAGTCTGATCCCTCAGTATCAAGCGGCCATAGAGCGTTTAGGCGTTGGAGCGTATAAACACGGTACAGAAGCGGCACACGGAATCTCCTGGCTTGGAAAAGCGACCTCTTTTCCTCAGCCGAGCGGACTGGCTTGTACCTGGAACCCAGAGCTAATGAAGGAAATCGGCTCGGCCATTGGAGATGAAGCAAGAGCATTTTACAAAAAGAATCCAACGGTGAATGGCCTGACGTTATGGGCACCAACGGTGGATATGGAGCGTGACCCGCGGTGGGGTAGAACGGAAGAAGCTTACGGTGAAGATCCAGAATTAACTGGACAACTCAGTACATCTCTTGTTCAAGGAATCCAAGGCGATCACCCGGTGTATTTGAAAGCGGTCGCAACGCTTAAGCACTTCCTAGGGAACAATAACGAGATCGAACGAGGAAACTGTTCCGCCAGCATCGACCCGAGAAATATGCGCGAGTATTATCTGGAAGCATTTAAGCCTGCTTTTCAAGAAGGAGGCGCACAGTCCATGATGACCGCTTATAACTCGGTGAATGGCGTGCCTGTTATTCTTCACCCAGCAGTGATGGATGTTGTCAAAGGCGAATGGGACATGGACGGTTTTATCGTAAGCGATGCCGGCGATCTTTTTGGGATTGTGAAGGATCATAAGTATTATGAATCATTTGCACAGTCGATGGCTGAGTCTATCAAAAACGGAATTGACAGCGTAACAGAAGAAACCGAAGAGACGATCAAGGTTCTTCATGAAGCACTAGACCAAGGCCTACTAGCAGAGGAAGATTTGGATCGTGCGCTAACTAACACATTCAAAGTTCGTTTCCGTCTGGGAGAATTTGACCCGGCTGAAGGGAACCCATACGCAGCAATCGACGATTCCGTTATTCTTAACAAAAAACATGCCGCACTTTCTTTGGAAGCTGCCAAACAATCCATTGTGCTGCTGAAGAATGATCAGGCAACATTGCCATTGAATAAGACCGAATTAAACAAAGTGGCGATTATTGGTCCGCTTGGTGATGAAGCATTCAGAGACTGGTATTCCGGCACATTACCTTATGGAGTGACTCCGCTGCAGGGTGTTAGCAAAAAGCTGCCTGGTAAACACGTTACTTTTGAGAGTGGCGCAGATCAGATCATTCTTACCTCAGCCGCAAGCGGTCAAGCCATTGGAATTACGGGCGAGGACGGAAGGCTGGCTGTTCAGCATGATACGACAGAGCACGGAGAATTGTTTCAACATACGGCATGGGGCTGGACCAGTAATACGCTGAAGGCGACGAGTCGTGGACAATATGTAACTTTAAGCGAATCGGAGACTCTTACAGCATCTGCGGACGAAATTTACGGGTGGTTTGTAAAAGAATCCATTAACATCGTACCTGAAACCAAGGATACGGTATCTTTGCGGACTTGGAATGACAAACTGATCTCCGTAAATCCGGAGGATGGCAAGCTGCAGGTTGCTGATCAGGATGCAAGTGCGGACGCTCGTCTTTTTAAAAAGAACATCGTTACAAACGGACTGGACGCTGCGGTAGAAGCTGCCAAAGCAGCTGAAGTGGCAGTGGTTTTTGTCGGTAATCATCCGCTTCTTAACGGAAAAGAAGAAATCGACAGACCCGATATTGTGCTTCCAGAGGAGCAGGAGCGCCTGGTCAAAGCAGTCTATGAAGCGAATCCGAATACAGTGGTAGTTATTGTCGGCAGTTATCCGATTTCATCCACTTGGATTGACGAGAATATCCCGGCAGTTTTGTATACATCCCACAGTGGACAAGAGCTGGGCAATGCGGTTGCAGAAGTGTTGTTCGGAGATTACAGTCCTTCCGGCAAACTGAATATGACTTGGTTCCGTTCTGTGGAGCAGCTGCCTGAGCTGATGGATTATGATATTATCAAAGGTAAACGAACCTATATGTACTTTGACGGTAAGCCATTGTATCCTTTTGGTCACGGCCTAAGTTATGCTGGAGTGAATTACAAGAATCTAAATTTGAACACAAAGGAACTGCAGCAAGAAGATAGGCTTAAACTTTCCGTTCAAGTGGATAATACTGGAGCAGTCGATGGGGATGAGGTTGTTCAGTTATATGTGCAAGCTTTGAATTCCCGGGTTAAACGTCCGATTAAACAGTTGAAAGGCTTTGAAAAAGTGAGTATCGCCGCAGGTCAATCGCGTACAATAGAGTTTGTTCTACCAGTCTCCGAGCTGGCATTCTGGGATGTCACACGTGAGCAATATTGCGTCGAAAATGGAGAATACACGATTCTGATTGGTCGTTCTTCTGCTGATATTAAATTATCTTCAGTAGTAACGGTGAAAGGGGACATCATTCCTTCCCGGAATTTATATAACAACACCAAAGCAGAGAACTATGATGACTACGAAGGTGTATATCTGGACGAATGCAAAGCAGGCGGGGCTTCGGTATATCCGGTAAAAGAGGGCGCTTGGATCGCTTTTAATGACGTATTGTTCGATCATGGAGCAGTAGCAATTGAAGCTCTGGTCTCCTCCGCAAAAGGTGGCAGCATTGAGATCAGAACCGGAAGCGCAGCTGGGAAACTGGCTGGAACCGTGACCGTCCCTTCTGGTGGAGTTCTGCAACAGTGGAGCACATTGAAAGGCGAAGTATCCGTGGAGACAGGTACTAGCGATGTTTATGTAGTTTTTAACGGCGAGGTGCTTCTCAGCCGGTTTGAATTTAAACAATAATATAGATGACCTTTGATTATGGGATGGAGTGTGAACATATGGAGTGCTTGGGATGTCGGATTGCTAACGGAATTGAGTCTAACGTAAAGGTAGTATATGAGAATGAATTTATTACTTGTGTGCTAGATATAGCTCCGTTTAATGAAGGGCATACTCTGATCCTTCCTAAAAAGCATTACTGGGATCTCGAAGAAATCGACTCAGAGACTTCCTATGCGATAATGGACGGGGCGAAGAGGCTGTCAGTTGTTCTGAAGACTTTGTTCGAACCAGATGGCATAAGCATTTGCCAAAATGGCGGAAAGTTTAACGATTTGACCCACTATCATATGCACATCATCCCTAGATACGAAGGCGATGGATTTGTTTGGAGTGAACCACTACACCCGCACGGTGCTGAGAAGTTTTTGAGTCAGACGCAAAGAAAGATTCTTGACGTATTAAAAGAGGACTAAACATAAAAAGTGCATTCCTGAAGCAATATCAGGAATGCACTTTCCTTTTGTTATAGAGTAACACTCTAATCACATCCGCCACCGCTACCAGCATCTCCGCCACCGAAATCTCCCCCGCTGCTGTGCCCGCTATCCCCGCCCCAGCTATGACCGCTGTCATGCCCAGAATGGTGATGGGAGCCACCCCCGTGATGGTGTTGATGATGATTAGAATGATTCGAATTATTTGGATCCAGCAGATCTGGATGGCTAGCTGCCATAAAAGACATGCTGGCGGCATCATCACGTCTATTTCCCTCAAATCTGTTGCTGTTCGAGCTTGAACCATTACGAACTACGGATTGTATGATTATAAATACAATAACTCCAATAAACAGTATCCCAAAGACCATTAGATCGCCCTCCTAGTTGTTCATTATAAGCTATATTCTCTTAAATTGTACCATAATATTGAATAAATGGATTTAAAAAAGTGTGGAAGGCTAGTTGATTTGATTCGCTGATGTTACCAAAAAGAGGAAAATAGTCTCGGCATGGATTTGTTCTCAATGGTTAATCAATCTCAGTGCCTTGGCTATCAGTGTTGTGGGAAGATGTTCTACAAGGGCTCTGCTTCTTTATAGTTTAATTTTTGGATTACGAACTCTGTCAAGAGGTCAGGGTCCTAAATTGAAGTAGAAAATATTGGTATTCTATAGTATTATCAAATTTGCTAGAATTACAAAAAAATACAAGGGGCGCCGCACATGAAACAGGGGAAGAATTATTTCATTTTACTTTTATTATTTATTTTACTGATTAACTCACTGGGAGTTGGGGTTCCCACCGCCAGTGCAGACCTCACCGGCGTCGCTAGAACTCGAGCTTCCTGCTAATTTGACGGACTGGGTATTAGATGAAAATGCAGGTTATATCTATGCCATCTCTAGTGCGGAAAATAATCTCTATTTTATTCGGCTTAGTGATCTTAAGATTGAGAAAACGCTGAATGTAGGTTCGAACCCTTATTATATTGCAAAGGATGGGCAATCTTTGCAGATTGCGCTTTCCGGAGCGACGATGATAAAAACGGTTAACCTCTCCACTCAACAAATTTCGGACACAATCATAACAAAAACAGTACCTAATGCGGTTGCTGCTACTTCCACTCATCTTTTCTACGGGAATGGTGATGGGAAAATCTATAAATATGATAAGGTAACTCGAACGAGCAGCTTATTATTCACTGATTTTATGACGAATAATATTACTCTAGCAGTTGATGAGTCTTCCAATACACTTTATGTTGGTGAATTATCCTCATATGCTGGGATCAAGGCTATAAACGCTGAAACCGGAGCATTACTCAGTCAGGACATTGATGACAATATGGAAATTGGTGGCTCTTCTATTTCTCTCAAGCATATATTTATTGATGATCAATTCGTATATTTTGGTGGGCATCAGTTCAATAAAAGGAATTTGATAGAGACCACTGGTACTTATTCAAGAACGAATGACGATTATACTTATCTCGAAGCTGTAATTTTGGATGTATCTGACGCCTATGTTCTTACTACACAAGGAGTGTACGATAAATATACATATACTCCGTTAGTTCTATTTCCTTCTAACAAAAGGTTTGCTTTGCTCGACTCGAACGGCTATGCGTTTCTTGGAGGCATAGAGAATTGGTATGATGATGCAAAAAAGATTAGTCGAATCGATCTTACGATACCACAAAGAATAACTGCAAACCTTACCACGGATTCTTATTCTATTAAAAGCGATCAAATGATTACGGATTGGGCTACTACGGACAAGTCTCCGTATATTTATGCCATTGTTGCAAGCACCAATGAACTTGTTGTTATCAATAAGGAAGATTTGAGTGTAGTAAAGAAGATGTTTATTGGTTCAAACCCAACTGACATAAAAATTTTCAATAACAAAGTTTATGTCATCTTTAAGGGTGAAAATCATATCAATATTATGGATTTGGAAGGTGGTATTCCATCAGAAGCAGCCACTGCCAAAATCACCACTAAGCACTACCCGTTTGAAGTCTATCCTGATAACAATAATCGGATTCTGTATAATAGCGGGGTATTTGATGGTGGCATCAGCGTGACATCGTCTGTCTATAGCAATGTTACAGATGCGGTGTACAATGAAAAAAGTGCAGGGATTTATAATTCAGACAGTTACACACTAGACCTAGATCAAAAGATCCTCTATGGCGTAGATAGTTTCTCCCTCTATAAATATAACAGTCAAAATTTCAAGTTAATTGAAAGACAAGACATACAAAGTGGTTATTATAATTCCAATATCCTCCTGGATGGAAACAATTTATATTATGGGAGTCGTAGGATCGATGCAACCCAAACATCCATATTATATGGAACCTATCCAGAAAAAATTATTTATGCTCGTGGCAGTCTTGTGTTTAGTAACAGAGCCGTCTACGACAGAGACAGCTTTACTAAAATTCATGATTTATTGATGTACATGCAACACGCATATGTTGATACAGATCAAACTATTTTTATATCTAGTAATAACCGATTATATAAATTTCATAGCTTTGGAGAGATGCAGACAGTCATGAATGAGGCTCGCCTTCCTTCTAATGCTGTTTTTGTGGATGAAAATTTAACCTCCGGTATAATTGACGGATATCTGTCCTTTGAACCTCCGGCTGATCAGGATGGGATTACGGGTTATGCCGCATATTATCTTGATCAGAATGGAAATAAACTTAAGCAAGTAGGAATATATAAGAACTCAGAATTATCAACGGATTCATTCTTAGTTTATGAAATATCATATTCGAGCCTGCCGACTGGAGCAGTAAGTATTGGGCTTTATCCGGTTGTCGGTATTAACAATTATGGCAGTGAGGGGACACTTGATATTCATATTTCGGCCCCTATCTATGATGCACCAAGTTATCTGCCTGTGGACTTATCAATTACAGATACGAATTCGGACATCAATATATTTACAGGTACAGTGACATGGAAACCTGGAACAGCTGAACTACCAGGTGCCCGTTATTCCTTATATTTTATTAACGAAGAAGGTGCGCTTGGAGATGCCATCGCTATTGTTAATGGTGGGCAAAAGAGTTACTCTCTTACTATTTCCGAAAGAAATGTGCCGGAGGAAGCTTTAGCACTCGGTGTTTTCACGGAAAATGATGATTTCATTCCTCCTTTCTATAGCAGGGCAATACTTGAAGATAAAGTGACAGCGGATATCCTGGTATCGTCCATTACTGTACATAAATACCAGGTGCAAGCGGATAACATCGTTGTGAATAACCTGGTTGCTGGAGATATCGTTCGAGTTTACAATGAACGACTTACCCGCTTACTAGGTTACGGGATCGTTGATCCGGACAAGACTACTATTACGATTACTATTATTAACATTGGATATCCGGGGGAGAAACTCCTTATAACTAGGCAATCATCTAAGAAAATTGAAAGTATGGGGACTTTAGTCGTTGTACCTCCTATTACAAATGATAGCGGCGGCGGAACTGGTGGCGGAGGAACTG
>NZ_NFUX01000142.1:0-4283 GCF_002264385.1 Paenibacillus sp. VTT E-133280 | reverse complement strand
CGCCTGAATTCAATATTCGATGTCGAGTAATCTTCTTGGGATACTTTGTGATCAAAAGCGGACTTTTTAAACAGCCTCTTATAGTATACCAGCATCCTGTGAGTGGATGAAATCATCTAAGGTTCGGGCAAGCCGGGCAAAAGACAGGGGACATCTGCCAATTTAGTTCTAGTAAAGACAGATGTCCATGAGGCGGGTGCTGACTCCGCATATAGTTATACTGTCTTGAGAATACGACGGGGCAGGGTGAAGGCCGTGAAAGCGAGAAAGAGAAAAAAACACAAGCATCCGCGAGAATATCGCGACGGTTATCACGAAGGATATCGTCTTGGCATGTGTGAGGCTGTGCAGCGTCTGAATACTCCAGGGGTCGAAGCCTGCCGACCATTTAAGTTAATGTATGTTCCTCAGGGATTTCAGGCGATCGACACTGGCGTAACGGAGGCGCTGCAGCAGCTTGTAAGTGAGCTTGTAATAAGTACTCCTGAAACGATGCTGGAAACCGCGGCACGGGAAATGCCTGGGGCAGTGCTAGTGATGAATGGGCTTCATGTATTCCCGGAAAATCATTTAGAACAGATTTCGGAGATAAGAAAGCTAGGCATCAAAGCCGCCATTTGGTTTGTGGATGATCCTTATTTTACAGAGGACACTTCAGTCATTTGCAGGCATTATGATCACGTATTTACACATGAGCTGGGTTGTGTAGAGTTCTATCAATCCCTTGGGGTGTCATCGGTTCATTATTTGCCACTATGTGTCAATCCAAAGATGTTCTACCCACGGCGTACCGGCCCGCAATACCAGTATGACATTGTATTTATTGGTAATGCATTTCGTAATCGGACAGAGCTGTTCGACGAACTGGCACCTTATCTTAAGGGGAAGAAAGTGCTTATCGCTGGGGGATTCTGGGAACGCCTCGCAACCTATGATCAACTTACACCTTTTATCAGCAATGGCTTTATCCCGCCTGAGGAGACAGCGAATTACTACAGTGGTGCAAAAATAGTCATTAATATTCACCGCCCGTGGGAAGAGGGTCAGGATAACCGGAATAGCTACCGCCTTCCTTCTCGTTCTATTAATCCGCGCACCTATGAGATCAGCGCCTGCGGTACTATGCAGCTTACGGATGTTCGTGAGGATTTGGGCAATTATTATCGGCCTGGTTATGATCTGGATACTTTTGGCTCCGCTAAGGAACTGCAGCAGAAGATTGAGTACTATCTGAAGCATGAAAAAGAGCGGCGAATCTATGCTTTACGGGGATTACAGACTACCATGCGAAACCATACATTCACTGCTCGTTTGCCTCATTTGCTGAATGTGATTGCTTCACGTGTATGAAATCTATAAAGGGATAAAGGAGCGAGGATTATGAACAATAATGAATTTATTATGCCTACACCCCCATTACCTCTGACACCTCCGGAGGAAGAAAAGCTGCGTGGTCGTCTGAGTGGTTTCAAGGGTGGTTATGATGAAGGCTATTTACGGGGGCGCCTTGCGATCCTGAATGGTCGGCCAGAAGAAGTATTTCCTGTACGGAATATTCATGTCATGTATGTCGCTTCTGGCAAAGGCTACCCTTACTCTCCTTTAGATGATGCGGTTCTTTGCGCATTACAAAAATTAACAGCTCAAGTCACAATTACGGATGTGCGTCAAAATCTAGTAGAGCTGGCTGCAGCGCAAAGACCGGATCTGGTATTGGTGCTAGACGGTATGGATTTACCTCTTGAACAAATTGATGCTATTCGTGCAAGTGGCATCCGGACCGCTATTTGGCTTACAGATGATCCTTATTATACTGACTTTACGATCAAGATTGTGGCACACTACGATTTTGTATTCACCCTTGAACGTAATTGTATTGATTTCTATCGGGGACTTGGTTGCCCAGAGGTCCATTATCTCCCCTTTGCTGCTCACCTGGAGCATTACCGTCCTACTACAACACGTTCGCCAGTGAATCGGGAAGTTAGCTTTATTGGCTCCGCCTATTGGAACCGGGTAAACTTCTTCCGTGAGATTCTTCCTGATTTGATGAACTATAACACGGTGATTAACGGAATCTGGTGGGATCGTCTGCCTGAGGCTCCGCTCTACGGTGACCGTATTGAAATTGGTAAATGGATGTCCCCGCAAGAGACGTCAGTAGCTTACAGCGGCTCTAAAATCGTCATTAACCTCCACCGCTCACACATTGATGAAGTAGTTAATAACAATACGCTTTCGATTCCTGCTGTTTCTCCTAATCCGCGTACTTTTGAAATTGCAGCAACGGGCACGTTGCAATTAGTAGATGCCAGAGATGATATGGGATCTTTCTACAAGCCTGGTGAAGAAATTGAGACCTTTGCGAGCCCTCAGGAAATGATGGATAAGATCCGTTATTACTTAACCCATGAGGAGGAACGCCGGGCAATCGCGCTGCGGGCTTTTGAACGGACGCTCAAGGATCACACTTACGCAAAACGTATTCACCAGATGCTAACAGTAATCTACGGCTAGACTTAGGCCTAAACTGGATATAGAAATGTGCGCTTAGCAGGGGACAGGTGTCGTGCCGGCATCTGTTTTTCCTCGATATACTGTAGAACCGGACCTCAGCGTATGCCTGTAACCTGATGAAAAGAAGCTGATGCTTTCGAAGTGAGTTTTACTGCGAAGTAAGAAACGTGAGCAACGCTTCGTAAAACTTTTAGGGAGGTGAATGGCTGCTCCAGGCCCTCGTTAGGGAGCGCCGAAACGCCATGGCTGATAAAGCTACAATCGTCCTCTTTTCACATGTATCTAATACACGCAGTATTACCGGAGCGGAGAAGCTGTTGTTGTTCTTCGCTCAGGAGCTTTCTCCGTACTTTAATTGTATTCTCGTTGCACCACAGGACGGCAAGCTGACTGCTCAGGCTAGAAGCTTCGGGATAAGTGTACAGTTGCTCTCGATTCCACTTTTATATGGAATGTACACTCCTTATGCAGGGCTCGAGGCAGATGCTCGTAAATTCCAGGAAAGCAGGGAGTATCACGAGTTAACAGACTGGCTGACCTCTCTGCGCCCGGCGTTTATTATTACAAGTACCTGTGTCCATGCTTTGCCAGCAATGGCTGCCAAGTCACTAGGCATTCCGGTGGTATGGAAAATATCAGAGACGATAACAGACAATGAATATACACCCATTAGTGTAGGGCTGATTCATCGGAATAGTGATGAGATTCTGGCTATTTCACAGACGGCAGCAGCTTGCTTTCCAGAGGAAGTGAGAGCGGAGAAAGTAATTCAGCTTCCCCCTTCTTGGAATGACAAAGAGATGATGATTGAGGCTTGGAGCAAGCTTCGGGGCGAACGACGGCGAGAGCTAAAGATTAAACCGCAGGAGCAGCTGGTCGGTTATATTTCTTCCTTTATTAATAAGGAAAAAGGATTGGAACATTTTGTGAAAATGGCTGTGCTTGTGTACGCGGTCCATCCTAGTGCGAAATTTGTTGTCATAGGTTCAGCTGGTGACAAAAGCTACTATGATCGCTGTGTCCGTAAGGTAAAGCTTGAGGGTCTGTATACCCGATTTAAATTTGTTGGTTATGCCGAATGCCTTCCATCTGCTTATTGCGCTATGGATGTGCTGGTTGTTCCCAGCTTGATCCGCGAAGGCTTCGGAATGACCGCTTTGGAAGGAATGGCGTTTGGAAAGCCCGTGGTTGCTTACGATTCCGGAGGCTTGCGGGAAATCCTGCACGCAGCAGGCTGCGGCGATAATCTCGTGCCCGCGTCGGACATTTCCGCGCTGGCCGAAAGAGTCAACGTCATGCTGGCGCAGCCGGGACTGGCGATAACCATAGGTGCCCAAGCGCGGGAGCGCGTCGACGCCGTTTATGGTCCGGCGGCTTATCGGAGCCGCCTGCAGGGTCTTGCGGAGATGTGGAGCCTCCGCTACTGCAGCGCACCGCCGGTGCGCGAGGCCGACAGCGTGGTGGAACCACCCGCTGTCCTGCCTGAATTGCCCGCTGCGTCGCCGGCTTTGCCGCGAAGCAAGGCCCTGCCGAGCCGCGTCGCCCGCAAGCGACGCGGCAAAGCCCGGACGCGCCGCCGAAGCGGGCGCCCGTTGGTTTTGCGCCGCGTTGCTCGCAAGCGGCGTAAGGGTTCTGCCCGGCGGCGGAGCACCGCCGGGGGCAAGCGCCGCCGGGCCCGCCGGGGTGGGCGGCGGCGCGCAGCGTAAATGCCTCGATTGCCACTCATCGTGCCGTGGGCAAAGAACGGTAAAAATCCCGTTCATTGT
>NZ_NFUX01000115.1:0-12241 GCF_002264385.1 Paenibacillus sp. VTT E-133280 | reverse complement strand
AAAGAACGGTATAAATCCCGTAGAAATGGCCGGATCCAGTTCTAATTGCTTCAGCAAGACATTGGTTACTTATGTTCGAGATGATATCGCCGGTTGACGTTTTTTTTATCGACTCTGTGATGTCTACCGCTACTGTATCTGCAACTAACTATATAGTGAGACCCGTGAATGATTATGCTCATTCACGGGTCTTTTTTTAGAGGTTGGGATAGTTTAATTCTACCCTTAAATATCTGCCTCACGTTAAGCATGACGATCTGCCTAGCTTTACGCTGACGATCTGTCGCATAATCCCCCTAACAAATTTGACTAACCCTGTCCACGATGTATATATTATTTGGCAAACCCCTATATTGTTAAGGCTGTGACCGGAGGCATGATATGTTCAAAATATTTATTATAGAAGATGACCGTGGACTGGTAGCTCTGCTACAGGATTATTTACATAAGTTTGGATATGAAACACAGGCTGTGAATGATTTCGAGCGGGTTCGCACTCAGTTTGAGACGTTCGCTCCGCACCTGGTTCTATTAGATGTTAATTTGCCAAAATACGATGGTTATTACTGGTGCCGCCAGATTCGTGGGATTTCCACCTGCCCTATCCTTTTTATATCTGCCCGCGACGGCAAAATGGATCAGGTGATGGCGCTGGAGAACGGAGCCGACGATTATATTACGAAGCCCTTTGATTACGAAATTGCGATGGCCAAAATTAAAAGCCAGTTACGACGCGCTTACGGCACCTATGCGGGAAGCAACAATGAGCGTACCCTAACCGTTGCCGGATTGGCACTGGATGTGGAGCGACTAGTCCTTACTCGGGGAGAAGCCAAGGTGGATTTAAGTCACACGGAAGCCAAGATACTAGATGAGCTGATGCAAAAGTCGGGAACTATCGTTACCCGCGACAGACTGCTCGAAAAAATCTGGGATGATCAAGCCTTTGTGGATGAGAATACGCTTAATGTCTATGTCACCCGTGTACGTAAAAAGCTTGCCGCTCTTGAGATTACGGACGGTCTACAAACCGTTCGAGGTCAAGGCTACCGCTTGATTCCGAATTGGGGGGATGAGGGTTGAAGCTATTTTTAAGGGAGCAGATCCCATTAATTGTGGTCTATCTAGCACAGCTCATCTTGATCACACTAGTCTATCGGCTGGATGGGGGCAGTGGTGTGAGTGTTAGTCTGTACGCTGCTCTTCTCAGCACTTGTCTGCTGCTTGGCTACCTCGCTTACCGGTATATCAGCAATCGTACGTTCTATGAACGACTGGAGACTGTACCTACCTCTCTAGATGAAGCTGGCGGTCCATCACAGGATTCTCCGCTTGCCGTGAGTTTACGAGGACTACTAGGGTCACAATTCCGCCTCTACAAAAATGATTTACACAGCTACCGCCACAAGCTGGAAGAACATATTCACTTTATTAATCAGTGGGTGCATGGAATGAAGACACCGCTGTCTGTGATCCATTTGATGATTCAAGATAAAGACGGACCGCCTTTTACGGCGATAGGTGATGAGCTGGATCGTCTGAAAAAAGGACTGGACACTGTACTTTATACGGCTCGGCTAGATACCTTTGAGCACGATTTTTACGTGGAACGTTTGGATTTGGAAACCCTCGTACGTAGCGTGACCTCAGAGCAGAAGCGTCTGTTCATACGTAACCGTATATTTCCTACTATTAAAATAGATGAGCGAATCGCCGTAACTACAGATGAGAAATGGCTAAGTTTTGTACTTACGCAGATTATTACGAATGCAATACGTTATACGACGGAAGTCGGCAAACATGTATATTTTCATGGGTACATACAAGAAGACAAGAGAGCAGTACTGGAGATACGAGATGAAGGCGTGGGCATCCCAGCAGGTGATCTGCCGCGTGTGTTTGATCCTTATTTTACAGGTGTCAATGGACGAACCTTTCAAGAATCCACGGGAATGGGTTTATATCTTGTAAAACAGATCTGCGGAAAACTTGGCCAAGAGGTGAGCATTTGCTCAGAAGAAGGCAAGGGCACGACCGTACGGATAGTGTTTAAGGAGTCCTACCTTACAAATATGTAAGGTCATTGTAAGTTAGAGAAATGGCAGCCTGTGTATACACTTTGTATAATGAAGGCAATCCAGTCGAAAGAAGGAGAGGTAACACTTGCCCATTCTAGATGTTCATAATTTATCAAAAATATATGAGGGCAAAGTGTCCACTCAGGCATTGAATCATATCCGCTTTTCTGTTGGAAAAGGGGAGTTTGTTGGCATTATGGGACCTTCGGGGAGTGGAAAAACAACACTGCTCAACACGATCGCCACCATTGACCAGCCGACCTCCGGTCAGATTCTGATCAACGGCCGAGATCCCAATCTGCTTAGCAGACAAGACAAGGCACTCTTTCGCCGCCATGAGCTTGGTTTCGTCTTTCAGCATTTCAATCTGCTGGATACGCTCACTGTTGAGGAGAACATTGTGCTGCCTCTCACGCTTGCTGGTGTCCGTGTAACGGAAATGGAGAGCAGATTGAAAGAAGTAGCAAGTATGCTGGACATCAAGCATCTGCTGCAAAAAAGGACATACGAGATTTCAGGTGGACAGATGCAGCGGACCGCCATCGCCCGGGCGATGATTCATCGTCCTGCACTGATTTTAGCAGATGAGCCTACAGGGAATCTGGATTCCAAGGCTTCAGGTGAAGTCATGAATATGCTGACAGAGGTAAATCAGGAAGAAGGGGCAACTGTGCTGATGGTCACACATGACGCAGTGGCCGCGAGTTTTTGTAACCGAGTCATCTTTATTAAAGACGGACGTTTCTATAGTGAAATGTACAGGGGGAGCAGCAGAGGCGCTTTCTTCCAAAGTATCATTGATATGTTGTCTCTGCTTGGGGGAACTAGCCATGACCTTTCGGCAATTCGCTTATAGGAATGTTACACGTAACAAGCGTAAATATGCGGCTTATTTTGTCGTCAGTGCTTTTTCAGTGATGATCTTTTTCGTGTGCGCTTTGTTTATTTACCATCCGGATATTTCTAAGAGTTTGGTTTATAGTACAGCAGCTCATACAATGATGGCGGCAGAAGCCATTATTTATGTGTTTTGCTCCTTGTTCGTTCTCGTATCGGTTGGATCGTTTCTGCAGTCACGTAAGATGGAGTTTGGGATTTTATTGATGCATGGAATGACGAAGCAACAGCTCAACATGATGGTATTTTTGGAAAATATGATGATCGGCACCTCAGCCATTCTGACAGGTACATTACTAGGGTTAATTCTGGGCAAGTTGTTTTTAATGATCGGATCTACTTTTCTGGGTATACCTCTTTTAACGTTTCATCTTCCATGGCAGGCGCTTGTACTAACGATATGTAGCTTTGCGCTGTTATTTATTCTAATCTCGCTAAGCACGTTCTTCTTTATTGGGAATGAATCACTGATGCGGCTGTTTCAGGGAGAACGAAAAGCAGAAGAGGAACCTAAAGTTTCCTTGGTGTTATCAATCCTGTCTGCTTTATTGCTGTTAACGGGCTATTTTATGGCAGCTACTGCACAAGCGGCTTCGGTTGAAAAGGTGATGTTCCCCGTCGTTATAATTACGGTTGCGGGTACCTATCTCTTTTATACTCAGCTCAGTATTTACACTGTTAAACTGCTTAAGACGATCCGGCGCCTGTATTGGAACCGCACGAATATCATTACTTTATCGGGCTTGTCTTACCGCTGGAAAGAGAATGCCCGAATGTTCTTTATGGTGACGATTGTATCCGCAGTATCTTTTACTTCAGTGGGAGTATTTGCATCGATCCATACGCTTTCCAGAGAGTTGAAATTGGACTATCCCGCAGCAGTTGGTTATGTAGCCAAAGGCCATCAATCGCAGGATCCTTTTGACCAGCATTTGGACGAAATTAAGGAAGAGCTTACAACGCTCGGGTCACCCTATGAGACACTTAATATTCCGATTAAATACGCAGAGGTGGAATCTCAGACCGGGCCAGATCGCACGTTAAGGCTTCCCTTGATTGCTTACAGTGATTATAAGCTTGCTCTGCTTCGTGCAGGGTTTACGACGGATGAGCAACCTCTAAGTGGAGATGAAGGACTGGTGATGATCGGTTCGCAACGAGACCGGAGTCTGCAAGCGGGTAGAGTAAAGCCGATATACACTTTGAAGCAAGGTCTTTCCATTCGAGAAATGGGTTATACCCAGCATGTTCCCATTGCCGAATATCTATTGCCGGAGCTGGATGGAAGGGATGGGGGAGATTTCAGCGGTGTTGTGATTAGCGATGAGCTTTACAAGGCTATTCATCCCGTACAGACCGATTTGTATACAGGATTTTACATGGATGACTTCCCGCGAACAGTAGGTATAGCGGCGGATCTTGCTCATAAAGGGAAACGATCCTATGAAAGTAACTCGCCATACGCGATTGTTGTTAGCGGCACGCTGTTTGAAATACAGAGAACATTGTACAACACGATGCTATTCGCTTCTTTACTGGTGGGTACTGTATTTTTCATAGCGGCAGGCAGCTTCCTTTACTTCCGGCTGTATACAGATCTAGATCATGATCGTCATCAATATTCTACTTTGTCCAAAATGGGACTTACAGATCATGAGCTAAACCGAATTGTAACGATACAATTGTCGTTGTTGTTTTTTGTTCCGGTTGGGATTGCCATTTTGCATAGTGTGTTTGCCTTTATTGCGCTTCAGCGGTTGTTCTACTTATCTATTGCTGTGGAGACCGGGGCGGTGTTATTGGGATATTTGGCTGTCCAGGGACTTTACTTCTTTTTTATTCGCAGCCGTTATTTACGCAACTTGAAGAAGAACTTGATCTGAATAATGGGGGTTACGAAATGCAAGCATGGATTACAGATTTTATGGAGCAGTTTGGTTACTTTGGTATTTTCCTGATGCTCGCTTTTGAAAATATATTTCCACCAATTCCTTCCGAAGTGATCCTTCCTTTTGGCGGATTCATGACAACCACAACGAATTTGACCATTCCTGGGGTAATCATTGCTGCTACGCTTGGCTCACTGCTGGGTGCAGTGATTCTTTATTATATCGGTCGTTTGTTGGATGTAAATCGATTGGAAAAGATCGTTGAACGCTGGGGCGGCCTACTCCGGATTAGCAAAAAGGACATCCACAAGGCTGACGCTTGGTTTGACAAATATGGCTATTGGACCGTATTATTTTGTCGGATGGTTCCATTAGTGCGTAGTTTGATCTCGATCCCAGCAGGGATGTCGGGCATGAAATTTGGAGTGTTTATGATCTTCACAACGATTGGTACGCTGGGATGGAATCTATTGCTGGTGCTTATTGGGGCGGCATTGGGTGAGTCCTGGGAAGACATCGCCATGTATATGGATATGTACTCTAACGTAGTGTACGTGCTTCTTGCAGGTGGAGTAGTGATCCTGGGGTATTTGTTCTTCCGCAAGCGCAGCCGGAAAATGAACACCGAAGGTTGAGCCGAGAAGGACTTATAGATAAAAGTTATGATTAAAAGGAGGAGAACAAATGGAGCTATTAACGATTATTAAAGCTATTATTTTGGGAATTGTTGAAGGATTGACTGAATTTGCTCCGGTATCCTCCACGGGTCATATGATCATTGTTGATGATATGTGGTTAAAATCGACAGAGTTATTTGGGCAATATACGGCCAATACGTTCAAAGTGGTTATACAGCTGGGGTCAATATTAGCAGTTGTAGTTATTTTTAGAAATAGGTTCATTGAATTGTTGGGCTTAAAGCGCTTCAGCCGCAAGCAGTTGGATCCTGTAACCGAGCAACAACCACAGCTTGAAAAAGGCGGCCACCTTAAGCTTACACAGGTGCTTGTAGGCTTAGTGCCAGCAGGCGTGCTGGGGGTTCTGTTTAATGATTATATTGACGAACATTTATTCTCTACATCTACCGTGTTAATCGGTCTAGTAGTCGGTGCTGTATTAATGATTATTGCGGATCTATTCGGACCTAAGAAGATTCAAACGGAGAGTGTCGATCAGATTACATATAAGCAGGCGCTAGGTGTTGGTCTGGTCCAGTGCTTCTCCTTGTGGCCGGGATTTTCACGTTCCGGGTCGACGATTTCTGGTGGTGTTCTTCTGGGTATGAGTCATCGTGCTGCTGCTGATTTCACGTTTATTATGGCTGTTCCAATCATGGCAGGCGCCAGTTTACTCTCACTGATGAAGAACTGGCAATATTTCACCATCGATGCCCTGCCGTTCTTCATTGCAGGCTTTATCAGTGCCTTTGTGTTTGCGTTATTATCGATGCGTTTCTTCTTGAAATTGATCAACCGGATTAAGCTTTTACCATTTGCTATATATCGCATAGTACTTGCTGCAGTAGTATATTTCGTGTTTTTCTAAATCCGTTATAAGGAATCGATATAACCAAAGCCCCCGTCATCTATTGCAGATGACGGGGGCTTTCACGTATGATGACATCAGATTAAGACACTCACTTTATTGATGATAAGGATAAAGTAAAAGTTTCACTTTATTCTTATTATTCTCGCATAAACGTCTTACCGTCCTTAAAAGGACGCCAATGGCGTTTTAGCTTGAAAATAACGGAGACAGGTGCTTGCCGGAATTAGTAATTCGGTAGGCTTAAAAGGGAAGTTCGGTTCGAAGCCGATGCGGTCCCGCCACTGTAACGGAAGAGTCCATAGCAACATATGTCACTGGCAATTTACTACTGCTGGGAAGACTGCTAAGGATGCTGACACCGCTAGCCAGGAGACCTGCCTGTTTCAACAGCACTGCTTCACCTACGGAGGATAGGAAGGTGTTAGACGTTAACCATAGGTATATTATGGGCGTCTTTCCCTTTGACTTTTTTTAGGGAAGGGCGCTCTTTTTTAAAATATAAGAAAGTATAAGTTTTGCACCTATGCTTTATGTCTTATATTTCTCGCTAAAATGCTTACCGTCCTTACAAGGACGCCGAAGGCGTTTATGCTTATAGGAATGCAAGTGATATCAAGTCCAAAATAAGAAAATGGAGAAGGGGAGCTGCAAAGTGACGAACAAAGTAAAAGTAAGTAATCTTGGCTATCCAAGAATCGGAAAAAACCGCGAGTGGAAGAAAACGTTGGAAGCCTTCTGGGCGGGGAAAATAAATGAGGAAGAATTCCGTACTGAAATGACAGGCATTCAGCTTCAGCATTTGAAGACTCAGCAGGAGGCAGGAATTGATTTCATTCCGGTAAATGATTTTACATTCTACGATCATGTGCTGGATACAGCTGTTATGTTCGGGATCGTACCTCCACGTTATGCGTATGACGGTGGCGACATTGGACTTGATCTTTATTTTGCGATGGCTAGAGGAAATGCTGAGGCTACCGCTTGTGAGATGACTAAATGGTTCAATACGAACTATCATTACATCGTTCCAGAGATTGGTGCACAAACGCCGCGTCTGACCGAGAACAAACCACTGGAAGCTTATCGTTTTGCCAAGTCCCAAGGGGGAATTGAGGGTAAACCTGTAGTTTTAGGCCTTTATACATTCCTTAAGTTGTCAAAAGGTTTTGCATCTGCGGATATTGCGAAGATTGCTGCTCGGTTTCTTCCGGTTTACATTCAGCTGTTGCAGGAACTGAAGCAAGAAGGAGTATGCTGGGTACAGATGGATGAACCAGCAATTGTTACAGGAATAAATGAGTCAGAATTATCCTTACTTCACTCGATTTACACAGAAATTGCTGAATCCGTGCCTGGTTTAAATATTATTCTGCAGACTTACTTTGAAGCTGCTGAACCGCTGGAGGCATTGTTCAAACTTCCGGTACAAGGTTTAGGTCTTGATTTTGTCCATGATGGCGGGACGAACCTGGCATCGATTGAACGTCTTGGCTGGCCTGAGGATAAGTGGCTGGGAGCGGGTATTATTGACGGACGCAACATCTGGCGCTCGGATCTGGATGCTAAGCTGCAGCTAATCGAGAAGCTGAGTGTACATGTACCGCTTGATCGTCTTATTCTACAGCCTTCTTGCAGTTTGCTGCATGTTCCGGTTACTGTTCAGGGTGAGGCGAAGCTGAAGACAACCGTCAAGGCTGCATTAGCCTTTGCTGATGAGAAGCTTAGTGAGCTTGGCCTGCTTGCTGCAGCCTTAGAGGGTACAGGAGAAGCTGCTGCTGCGTTGACAGCCAGTCGCGAAGTCCTTACTGCCTTCCGTTCGCTTCCTGAACGCGGCCGTAAGGATGTTGCGGAGCAAGTTCTTGGACTTGCAGATTTACCGGACCAACGCAGTCTACCGTTTGCTGAGCGCCTGAAGGTGCAGCAGGAGAAATGGCAGCTGCCACTTCTGCCTACGACAACGATCGGAAGCTTTCCACAGACCGTAGAAGTACGTCAGGCAAGGTTGAAATGGCGTAAAGGGGTATGGAATCAAGAGCGCTATGATGGGTTCGTACGTGAGCAGATCGCGGATGCAATTACCTTCCAAGAAAAACTGGGTCTGGATGTACTCGTGCACGGTGAGTTTGAAAGAACGGATATGGTGGAGTTTTTCGGGGAGAAGCTAGATGGTTACTTATTTACTAGTAATGGCTGGGTTCAATCCTATGGATCTCGCTGCGTGAAGCCACCGGTTATTTATGCGGATATAGCTTTTATTCAGCCTATGACTGTGAAAGAGAGCGTTTATGCTCAGTCGTTAACTGCCCTTCCTGTTAAAGGCATGTTGACTGGTCCTGTTACAATCCTCAATTGGTCTTTCGTACGTGATGACCTTAGTCGGGAAGCAGTAGCCAATCAAATTGCCTTAGCGCTCCGTCATGAAGTTAAAGCTTTGGAGGATGCAGGCATAGAGATGATTCAAGTAGATGAACCGGCTATCCGTGAAGGGCTTCCTTTGAAGGCTGAAGATCATGAGGCATACTTGAATTGGGCGGTGAAGTCGTTCCGTATCGCAACGAATCATGTGAAGGCTACAACACAAATTCATACCCACATGTGCTATAGCGAATTCAATGACATGATCGACTCCATTTCCGCGATGGATGCAGATGTCATCTCTATAGAAACTTCCCGTAGCCATGGGGAATTGATCGTTAGCTTTGAAGAACAGGAATATGATAAGGGAATCGGTCTTGGTGTATATGACATCCATAGTCCACGGGTTCCTGCTGTAGAAGAAATGACAGCTGCTATTGATCGTGCGCTGCGGGTGCTCGACCCTGAACAGTTCTGGATTAATCCGGATTGCGGTCTTAAGACACGTGGCTGGCAGGAGACGGAAGATGCACTTCGTAACATGGTAAAGGCTGCCGCTATTGCAAGAGAAAAGGCAGGAGTTAGTGCCTCCAAATAGCATTAGAGATATACAATAAATCATAGCCGGGGAATTTCTCCCTGGCTTTTTATTTCAGCCACTTGATAATAATTCTCATTCTTGATAGAATGAGAAAAGAAAAGAAGGAACCGTGGAGGGTCCCTTCAAATTATCACCTTATTTGCTTTCGAAAGTCTTGCAATCTGTTTCTTCTGCACGTGTAGGTTCTTGGGAGCTGTGGAAAGCTACAAAGATAGAATCAGCACTGCATTTGTTCTCTTCTGCCCAGTGGGTGCAGGAGTTAACTTCGCAAATTACGTCTTTTGCCATGAGGGTTCACCTCCCCTTCTTAGTAATAGACAGCATTATTAACAAAGAACTACTCTGTTCAACAAGGTGGAGCTTGTCCGAACAGAACCGCGCCCTACCCTCATTCATTATGAATTGAGGGTATTTGGTATTTTCTGTGTAGCTAGACGAGGTTATTGTACCAAATAAAGCGTTTGTAAGCAAATGGGTTATTCAATCACAGAAATATGACAAAGTTATACAAATAAATATAAAAAATTACAAAATACATTTCTCATTAACATACCAAAAAATACAAAATAATCCTAATTATCTATATAATTTTAAAAAATATCTGGTAATATTTTCGATAGGGAACGGCCGATCCTAATCTGAAATATTGGAGGATGAAATTGATGAAAAAGTTCTTACTATTCCCTTTTGCCTTAATGCTAATCTTGTGTTTACCTATTTATGCAGGTGCAGAAGGTGTACATAATGACGAAGCCCCTCAAAATAGTGAACCCGAAATCATAAAAGTCTACAAAACCTCACCTACGGGATTGTCAGAAATCTCAATAGAAGAGTACAATGATATTCTTGCGCAAGGACAAGCTTTAGAGGCTGCTAAAGAGGGATTGTTGCCAAGTGTGCCCCTGCTTAATACAGATTCTTCTTTTGAGAAAGCCTCTGTTATAGCTCCTAGAGATGCTTTCCAAACAACGATCTACTCTTACCAACAAAATGGTTATGTCTCCTATGTTACTAGAAGTGGCTTGACTAGAAAAATCTCTCAGGCTGTTTATAACAGTGCTTCTGGAAATTCGTTGTTAAACATCAGCTATTCGGTTTCTCAAGGTTATATTGCGAACACTAGCTTTGGTGTAACCGCAAAACAAACAGCTGTTAGTGCTGGCATTACGGGTGGCTCGTCGTGGTCCAATACTTATGGTGGCAGTAACACGACAACTGCATTAGTGAATCCTTACAATTATGCTTGGATGGAATATACGCCTATTATGAATAACTCATTTGGTGTGATCACAGAGAAGACTTATGCCAATGTTCAAGGGAATTCAGTTCTTGTAGGCACCACTAGTTATGATGTTGATATTTACATGGCAAGATTATTAAGCGGTTCGCTACCAGATGGCATTTATGTCATTAAACAAAGTTCTTCTAACCCAGGTTAGTGTTTGCACAAAAAATGATAGTTCGAAACCCCAAAGTCGCAGAAATGCGGCTTTTTTTCTTTTGAGTATGCATGATTTAAAAGAAACTATTCATTATTCCATTTTTAAGTGCAACCTTCCAGGTTTTGGAACGTCATAGTAAAGAGTGACGGAAGAGATCTGCTTAGAACAAGACATTCCGTTACGATATGATGATCCGTGCAAGCGGTATCTACTACATTTTTGGAGGAATGAGAATGCGTAAATGGGGTCTGCATTACTTATGTTTATTAATTCTTGCGGTAGTCTTGGCGGGTTGTGGTTCAGCGGATAGGAATTCAGCGGCAGATAGCTCGGCAAAAGAAAATGGTAGTACGAGTAACAACGCAGCAGTAGAGGTACAATCGCAGAGCTCGCTGGCCTCAACAGCGGATAAAAGCACTTCGGCAGCCCCTGAGGCAGAAGCAACAGGCAGCGAGAACTTGGCTGTAAAGGGCTCCACATCAGAAAATACAGTTCAAGCAAGTGCAGGGTTTACTGGTAGCGATGTAGTAGCGGGCTTGAACAAGAAGCTGATCTATAAAGCGAATCTTAACATGGAAGTAGAAGACTATGGAAAAGCACAGACTGAAATACGTAATTTAGTAACCATGGCCAATGGATATATTATTGAGTTTAATGAAAATATGTCACAGTACGAGCAAGGTGGGACGTTTATCCTTAAGGTACCTGCCTCCGGATTCTCACCTTTTCTGAATAAATTAGAACAAGTAAAACACGAATCTCTACAGCGCAGCATTCAAGGTCAGGATGTCTCTGAAGAGTACGTTGATCTGGAGTCACGTTTGAAGGCAAAGCAGCTAATGGAAGCACAATATACAGAGTTTATGAAAAAAGCGACGAAATCCACCGATCTGGTCGCCTTCGCGAACGAGCTTGGCTCGATTCAAGAAAGCATTGAACAGATTAAAGGTAGAATGCGTTATATCAATCAGAATGTATCCTTCTCTACGGTAGAATTGAGAGTGTATCAGACGGATGAAAGCATTGCTGTCAAAGAGAAGAAGGAGCAAGGGCCGTTACTGGAACGCGCTTCAGATGCTCTAAATGGCAGCTTAAATGCGCTATCTGTGATGTTTCAGTGGCTTGTAGTTATCCTTGCAGGAGCGTTACCGATACTTATCGGGGCTGCCATTATATTAGCTATTGTATTAGTTTCCCGTAAAAATATCCGCGAGCGTCGGGAGCAGCAGACCGAGAGGATCCGTCAGCGCAATAAGGAGCTGAAGAGAGAGCAAATCATCCCTGCGGCAACAGAACCTAAGGAGGCAGTTTCAGAGGATGAGCCGAAGGCTAATAAGGACTCAGAGGACTCAAAGAAAGAATAGCCCCTCTAAGCATAAACGACCTCGGCGTCCTTATAAAGACGGTAAGCGTTTAAGCGAGAAATATAAG
>NZ_NFUX01000108.1:0-14354 GCF_002264385.1 Paenibacillus sp. VTT E-133280 | reverse complement strand
ACCACGACATGCTGCCAAAGGTTGGCGCCCGAATCAGCATGTCTCGCCGAGGCAATTGTTATGACAACGCCTCTATGGAGAGCTTCTTCTCGCATCTCAAAACGGAAGGACTCTATCCTTATGATATCCGAAATATGGATGAGGCACAAAGGAAAATTGAAGATTACATTCGATTTTATAACCAACATCGGCCACAACGAAAACTAAATAAGCTGCCCCCGGTTCAGTACCGGAAGCAGCTTATTGGCTAGGGCTTTTTTTCAGTGTCTATAAAATGGGGTCTTGACTAAAATCTCCCGGGAGGTTTTCTTGCTAGGGCTTAAGATAAACGGACAAGCACTCTGCCTCGTGTGTTTCCTTGCACAATATCTTCCAATGCTTGTGGCAGTTCATTCAAGGTTACTTCACGATCTACAAGGTTCTCAAGCTGTGCAGGCTTCAAATCAGTCGCCATCCGTGTCCACACCTTTTCGCGTAGCTCAGCAGGACACTCTACGGAATCAATACCGAGCAGGTTAACCCCCCGAAGAATAAAGGGAAGGACGGTAGTTGGAACAGAAGTGCCACCGGTCAGGCCGCTTGCAGCAACAGAACCTCTGTAGGAGATTTTACTCAAAATCGACGCAAGTGAGTTTCCGCCAACGGAATCTACAGCACCTTGCCATAGTTGCTTCTCTAATGGTTTGCTAGATCCGCCTGTAACATCTTCGCGTGAAATGACTTCTTCCGCGCCAAGAGTTTTCAAATATTCGTTAGCTTCTTTATTACCAGTGCTGGCCACTACGCTATAGCCTTTTGTGCTAAGCATAGCGATAGCCGATCCACCCACACCACCGGTCGCTCCCGTTACCAGTACTTTGCCTTTGTCTGGTGCTAAGTCATTGTCTTCCAGAGCTTGAATGGACAAGGCTGCAGTTAGTCCAGCTGTACCATAAATCATAGCTTCTCTTAGTGTAAGTCCTACCGGAATTGGGGTGATCCAAGCAGCAGGAATTCGTGTATATTCGCTAAATCCTCCAAAATGAGATACACCCATACCATACCCTGTTGCAATGACTTGCTGTCCTTCATGGAACCGATCGTCTGTGGAAGAGACCACAATACCGGATAAGTCGATGCCTGGAATAAAAGGGTAGGATCTTACAATTTTCCCGTTAGGGATACTGGCTAATCCGTCTTTATAGTTCACACTGGAGTATGCAACCTTTATTAAGACTTCTCCAGCGGGTAAATCGTCTAAGGTAACTGGATTAACAGCGACGGAGAACGATGAATCTGTTTTGTCGACAACCAAGGCTTGAAATGATTCTGTCATAAGTGTAAGCTCCTTCAACTACGTTATAGGTGAGGCATTTATATAATATTTATTCTGCCCAATTAACTTGTCATTGTCTATGATATAACGCAAGTGAGACTCCGTGAAGGACTTTTTAAATGTGTATTGCAACATTATAATCAAACTCTCCATGTTATTTGTGCAGTGGACATGTTAAGTTCAGACTGCTGATACATAACTTGTTTTTGAGGGAGAATTGTTGAATGTCTATTATAAAATTAATTCGTGAACATGAGATCGAGCCGTACTTGGATCTCTTAGCAGAGGTTGAACATATCCATCTGGATAGAAACAATCGTAACCATGAGCAGTGGTTGAGACGTCGCATACAATCACATTTTCAGCGAGGGGCGTTGTTTTATGCCTATCATGAGAATGCACAATGCGATGCTTTTGGTATTGTTGCCGTTCTGCATGAGGAGGCACCGATTGGTATTCCCGCGCTTGGCGCAAGAGCTGAAGTTTTAGACATTGGAGTAAGTAAAGAACATCGTAGAAAAGGAATAGGAGGTATTTTACTTCAGCATGTAGAAAAGGTTGTTAAGAGTAGAGGAGCTTACTGTTTACTTATGCTGACCTATGCAGAAGATTTTGATGTGATTGCTTTTTACGGTAAAAATGGCTTTGTGCCCGTTGCTACGATCCCTGATGTATTTGGTCCTGGTGCCGAAGGAAATACTATATTAAGAAAAATACTAAGGTGATCTATTCAATAGGAAGAAAGTTTGTTTAAATGGTATAGTATAGTGTATTTGAAATCTTAGGGTTGAAGAAAGAGAGGCTAATTCATGGCTATTGCAACAACGATGATTGTCAGGCTCGAAATTCGGAAATCGGTTGCTTCTTTTGGTGATGTTGCTTCAGGAATTGCCACTGCAGGCGGAGATATCGTCGCTATTGACGTGATTCGTGCAGGTAAGGATGTAACAACTCGAGATATAACAATAAACGTGCAAGATGCCTCGAATGGAGAAATGATGTCTATACTATCGAAGATGCCAGGAGTCAAAGTAATTAATGTATCAGATCGAACTTTTCTTGCTCATCTTGGCGGAAAAATTGAAATCACACCAAAAATGCCTATCAAAAATCGGGAGGATTTATCGCTGGTGTATACTCCGGGAGTTGCCCGAGTGTGTACGGCGATTGCCGAAGATCCAAACAAAGCCTATTCGTTGACGATGAAGCGGAATACTGTAGCCGTTGTTACAGACGGAACGGCTGTACTTGGACTAGGAGATATCGGACCGGAGGCGGCTATGCCTGTTATGGAAGGTAAGGCTATGCTGTTTAAGCAATTGGCGAACATCGATGCTTTTCCACTCTGCTTAAATACTAAAGATTCAGATGAAATCATTAATATCGTTAAAGCAGTATCTCCTGGATTTGGGGGTATCAACTTAGAAGATATCAGTTCTCCGCGTTGTTTCGAGATTGAACGTCGGCTTGCCGAAGAGCTGGATATTCCGGTATTTCATGATGATCAGCACGGTACATCTGTTGTAGTTTTGGCAGGTCTTTTGAATGCGCTTAAAGTAGTAAATAAATCTATCGAAGATGTTAGAATTGTCGTTGTGGGTATAGGTGCGGCTGGTGTGTCCATCTGTAATATGCTTCTGGCGGCAGGTGCTCGCAAAATCTACGCGGTAGATCGTGAAGGTGTTCTTAGAAAAGATCTTCAGTATGATAATCAGGAATGGCGGAAGCTTGCTGATGCAACTAACCCGGAAGGTATTGAAGGTGGACTGACGGAGGTTATGCAGGGAGCAGATGTCTTTATTGGGGTGTCGCGTGGCGGGATTCTATCGGTCGATCATCTCAAGAGTATGGCCAGCGATAACATTGTGTTTGCAATGGCTAATCCGACACCGGAGATTGAACCAGAATTGGCCGAGCCTTTTGTTCGCGTATTAGCGACAGGTAGAAGTGACTATCCGAATCAGATCAACAATGTGCTGTGTTTTCCGGGGATCTTCCGTGGCGCCCTGGATTGCAGAGCAAAAACAGTGAACCTTGAAATGAAGCTAGCCGCGGCAAAAGCGATTGCTTCAGTCGTTCATCCGGATGAGGTTAATGAGCAATACGTAATTCCAAGTATTTTTAACGAAAAAGTGGTAGAGTTAGTGCGTCTGGCAGTGATCCATGCAGCTATTGCAACGGATGTAGCCCGCCGGATCCCTAAGGATATTGATAAGGATATGGAATAAAAGCGATACTATAAATGGACTGCTTTGCTTAGTGAGAGAGCAGTCTATTTTTTATAGATTGACACATAACTGAGAGGTTGTGGCGTATCATAATTAGGGCTAAAAGTATTTATTCCCATTTTAGTAAAGTGGCTGATATAATTACAATAATGTATGAGATGTAGAAAGGGCATCCAATTGGGTGCCCTTAAATTTTGCCTCTAGAGAGGGTAGTATTTAAAAAAAGGGTTAAATTAATATAGAAGTGGTGAATTCATGAAAGAGTTTTACAGTCAGGTGAATCGAAAAATCTATTACATTGTAATGTTATTAAACATTACCCTTATGATATCTGGATTAATACTGTCTACAACAGAGTTGAATGGAATTAATTTTGGATACATTGTACATTTTTTGTGCGTGATGATTCTATCCATTAGTTTATGGATCTATCCTAAGTATGAGACATATACTTTTAGAAAGATCATCATTCTTTTTGGATTTGCTTACTTCTATACGCTTTTCTTTTTATATCCACAAACTTGGACCACCTATATTTTGATTTGCCTTATTCCTGCACTTTCTATTCTATTTTTCGATTTAAAATTGTTTTACTTTTCCTTTATTATAAATGGAATATTGATGGTAATTACTTTTAGTTATGTCATTTTTATTGACAAAGGTGAATTATATACTTATTTACATCATGACATTATTGGCAACATTATAAATATAATAGCTGTTCAAGCATTATTATTTTTCATTTTCCATTTATCATTTAAACGGATGAAAAAGCAGCAACTGTATTATGAACAATTACAGCAATCCGAGCGGTTAAAGATGGTAGGACAATTAACAGCTGCTGTTGCACATGAAATTCGAAATCCAATAACCGTGGTTAGAGGTTTTTTGCAATTGTTCAAAGAGGACGATTCATTTGATGGTTCTAAAAAAAGTAAATTCAACTTAATGATTGATGAATTAAACACAGTAGAACAGATTATCTCTCAATTTCTAACCCTATCCAAACCAAATGGAGATCAAAGACTAGAGAAAGTAGATGTGAAGGATGTCCTTCAAAGTGTTACGGGTCTGCTTCATTCCTATGCCATGTTATCTGATAACCAAATCGATATAAAGGTAGAGGAAGGCTGTTATATTTCCATTAATAAAATTGAGTTTAAGCAGTTGCTCATTAATATTATAAAAAATGCGCTGGAAGCCTCGGATGTAGGGAAATCAGTCTCCGTCATAGCAAATAGAAATAATAATTTTATCGAGATCATGATCACAGATGAAGGTAGTGGGATGTCCGAGGCTGAGGTTAAGTCGCTGGGCACACCTTTTTATTCCTTAAAAAGTAATGGAACCGGTTTAGGATTAATGATTTGCTTTAATATTGTAGAAAAATATGGCGGGGAAATTTATTATAATAGCTCTAAAGGTAAGGGGACAACCGTTACGATTCGCTTTTTATCAGAACCGGGAGGGATCTTTAATGATTAAGAAGCTATCCGCACTGATGCTGTCTGGAATAATCATAGTTCTTCTTGCTGCCTGCAATACAACTACCTATAAGCATAATTATACCTTCTCAGGTGAAGGAGACGTTTGGTCGGCAGAATATGTTCAAAAGGCGACTGAGAAGTTCATCGATAAAAAGGGCGTAAGGTCAGAGTATGAAACCTGGTTTGATTCAACCTTCGAGCTTAAGTATAAAGGTGAACTTACCGATCTCGATAAGATCAGTTCTTTTAAATATAGCTTCAAGGGAACATCAGGTGGAGGAAGTAAAACCTTAGAAGATGTTAAGGGAGTAAGAAAAAGTGAGTTGAAGTCCGAAAGAGCTGGAAGTGGGGCGTTTGAACACGAGGACTCGATTATTAGGGTTGTTGTAGAGTGGGATGGGCAGAAGGATGAATTTGAACTGAAGGTTCGTAAATAGTGGAGCATATATGAAAAAATTTCTTGAATTAAAGAAAGCAGGTTGAACATTCATGGTCGTTATTAAAGAAATAGAAGTGGAGTCTCTTCATGAACTTGGTGATTTATATCAGGAGCTGATGGATCAACCATCGGATCATAACAAATTCGAAGAAGTATTTAAAGTGATTAAGGCAGATCATCGATACATATTGTTGGGCGCTTTTGTGGATGGGGAGTTGATGGGGTCTGTGATGGGGATTCTCTGTCATGACCTAATAGGGGATTGTAAACCGTTTATGGTGATTGAAAATGTGGTCGTTTCCTCGCGGGCTCGTCGTCAAGGTGTTGGTAAAAAATTGATGATCGCCATTGAAGAAATGGCCCGTGGGAAAGATTGTTTCTATATCATTTTAGTTTCTGGAGAGAAGCGTAAGGAAGCGCATATTTTTTATGAGTCGTTAGGATATAGAGATGAGAAGGTGGAAGGTTACCGGAAACATCTAAGCTCTCATTAAAAGGAGGTCTTGATTTGCAAACATTCTTTAAATATAACTGGATGGTTCGTGAACAATGGTACGAGTGGTGTGAGAGTATTTCTGAGGAAGAGCTACTTGGGGCACGTACGGGTGGCGTAGGCAGCATATTGAAGACTCTCTTTCACATTGTTGATGTAGAGTGGAGCTGGATTCAAGTATTGCAAGGTAAACCGGATTTTCAGGAGGAATTCGAGCATTACAAGTCTTTGCAGCAGGTAAGAGAACTGGATGCGAAATTTCGGGCCGATGTAGAACCCTTTGTACTTTCTTGGCATGCGGGCTTGCAGCAAAATATTTTTGAGGATCATTTGGCGGAAGGCCGGGTCGTGACTGATACTTGGGGTGAAGTGATGCGTCATGTGATCGCTCATGAGATTCATCATGTCGGACAGTTGTCCGTCTGGGCAAGAGAAATCGGGAGGGAGCCAATTTCTGCTAATTTGATTGGAAAAGGGCTCCGATGATTCGGGAATTAAAGGAATATGGCGTATATCATGTAGTGCTGCCGCTGGAGAGCAGCGGCGGGAACCATACATGTCGAAGATCAACCCAGCCCTGACTATTAAAGCTTACGCCTCGGACAGAGGGGAGATAAGCAGTTTGGGTGGGTTTTTCATACAAGATGTGTAGATGATGCTCCTCAAGAAGACGGTTCTCGATAATCCTAAAGCTCTCAGATCTAGCTTCAGGATTGGGTTCTCTTGCAATGGTATAGAGCCAGCCTTCAATATCTGCACGGGTATGTGGTTCTATATGTTGAGAGAGCGTGAGGTATAAATCAAATAAACGAAGCTGTTCATCCTCATCACGAAATAAAGAGAAAACAATCAGGTCAGATTCCAGCCGAACCGGGCCTTTAAACTCTTCTGGAGACACGGAAACAACCGTACAGGGATAACCTTGATGCTCTAGTTTAGTAGCAATACAATCAGCATCGTTAGCATATTGCGGAATGGTAGTTATTTGCAAGGTGACCTCATGGTCTTCCATCGACTTATGCGATACAGACACTGAATCATCTTTTAAACAGGATACGATCTTTGCCCGAAGAAGGGGGTCGCTAAGCGGTCCTTTTTTTTGCGTGTTGCAGGTAACAAATTTACGAATGTAGGACTCTGAATGAATCCGGCTCCAAGAAGAAGAATTGGTGGATGAAGGATTCTGAATCACATGAAAAGCTGAGCTAGTATCGGAGGAACCAGACTCAGTATCCCACGGAACATACATTATTTCGACTCGATCTAAATGAGCTCGTCCTTGAAAGTAATAAGGAAAAACCTCCAGTACACAAGTGTCCTCATTCATGTCCACAACCTTAAATGGTCCTGTCCCCACCGGTCTACGGCCAAAACTAGGTTCGTCCATGCCTTCTAAATCACGCGGAACAATTGCCGCTCTACTCGTACACAAGAAAGGGAGAAATAGCTCATTGGGCTGTTTAAGCGTAATTTGAACGGTGGATGGATTTAGCGCGGTAACTTGCTGGATTTCTTTGAAAATATAACTATAGAGTGTCCGCTTTGAGGTTTGCATCAGCCGTCCCAAGGAATAGACTACATCTTTTGCAGTCAGTACTTTTCCATGATGGAACAACACTTCTTTGCGTAGAAAAAAAGTCCAAATCGTACGGCTCTCATCCACTTCCCAGGCATGAGCAAGACTTGGTACAATCTTATCCCGCTCTCCGCTGCGTCTCACTAATCCGTCGAAGACATGACTGGAAACAAAGGACTCTGCCAATAGATTCATATGAAGCGGGTCGAAGGTATGTAGCTGCTGGGTGATGGGAAGCCGCAAGGTATCAATCTGTTTGTCACTACGGATTTCGGAATGATGACCAAAATAGGTCAGCAGCCAACCTTGTAAGGTATCCTGCAGCGAGGAAGAGCTGGCATGGGTTTTGATGCCTTCAATGGCTTTGTGAACATCTTTACGGCTGATGGCCTGCATCATAGATTGAAGTGCAATTTCTTCAGAAGGGACAAGGAACTGTAACAAAGAACGACTTCCGCGCCCACGCTTTGGTATCCATTGCACCCATTCGAGCTGTATCATTTTATTTACAATGTGCATGGCATTACGATGTGTACATCCGAAGGTCAATGCTAGTTCATCCATCGTAACTGAGATTTCTGTCGCTCCCCCAAACTGAGAGTGTAGTTTTAAATATTGGCTATGCAGCTTCATGGTTTAGATCCCTTCGTAAAATAGGAAATTATTAAAAAATTCTTTCTCTTTTTTTTCTTATTTTATCATTTAAAATAAGGATAAGAAAGTAAAAATATGGGGGTGTTTACCATGACCGATGAAACGGAGCTTAAGCCTAAGCCTAATCTTAATCGATCACTTGCCGCTTTAATTGTTGCCTTCTTTCTGGCGATTGTTCATCAGTTGTTGTTCTATGGAAATTTGCCGGGTGTTTCTTATCCTATCTTTGTGTGTCTATTTTATGCGTATATGCTTTATTACGCTAAGGCTAAGCTGCGTAAACTCACTAAAATAAGTTACTTCTGGTTCGGAGCGATTTTCCTACTCTCGTTGACCTATGTGTTATTTCATAATCTATTCTACTTTGGGCTCAACCTTTTAGTAATTCCAGTGCTCATTTTATTACATATGACTTATTTACTAAGTGATAAACGCCCCTCTTGGAGTCAGTTCAAAATACTTTGGGATACGCTCGAGCATTTGCTTCCACAGAATTTTCGTCACTGGGGTACGGTGTTCAAGGACATTAAAAGTAACAGTGATAGTAAGGTGAAGGATGAACGCAAGCAAGTGCTGGGGAAAGTGTTCACAGGACTTGCGATCTCTTTACCGATATTGCTTGTTGTGATTACCCTGCTGGCCTCGGCCGATGGTGTGTTTCATCATGTGCTCATTTGGCTGCCAAATATGCTGGATCGAATTTCATTTGGTGAAATTATTGTGCGGACGCTGTGGATACTGCTGTTGGGTATGGTTTTTTTCGGTTTAGTGTGGGGTTTTGTGGACTCGAAGATCTATGACTGGAATGTGCAGCCAAAGGAGTATGGTCCTGCGCTGGCACCTGTCGCCTTTAAGATTGATCCAGTAATTATGACGACAATTCTTATAGCTATTAACACGGTATATGTACTGTTCGTAATCGTCCAATTTTCTTACTTGTTTGGAGCTTGGGAAGGGATGGTGCCAGAGGGGAGTTCCTATGCTGATTACGCTCGCAGTGGATTTTTCGAACTAATGATGGTGACCACGATTAATTTTGTGATTTTATTACTGGCTGTGGGATCGGAAGAAAAGCGGGGCGGGCTGCTCCAAAAAGTCATTAATATTCTGCTGTATATCTTGGTCGGCTGTTCCACAGTCATGTTGTATTCCGCTTTTAGTAGATTAACGCTGTATGAAGAGGCGTATGGTTATACTACGATTCGATTCCTGGTTCATGCATTTATGATTTTTATGGGATTGCTGTTGATTCTTGCCGCTGTGCGGATAGCCGTTCCACGTTTGCCGCTGGCTAAATGTTATATTGTGCTAGGTCTGGCCTCTTATGTGGTAATGAACTATATCGGGATGGATGCCATTATTGCTAATAAGAATATGGAGCGTTATGAGGTAAGTGGTAAGCTGGACGCAGATTATTTGGTCGGTCTATCACCGGAGGTCATCCCTTCTCTGATTAAGTTCAGCCGGAAGGAAGACGGGATGCTGGATCAATTTTTGAAAAACGAATGGTGGAACGGAGCACAACGAGAGCGCAATTGGCAGTCTTTTAATTTTCCAGAATATCGGGCACAGCGCGAGCTGGAGAAATATTTTGCACAGTAAAGGTTAGAAAAAGGTGTGAGGACAATGAGGAAGAAGCCATTTAGTAAAGGTTGGTCATTTATTATCATTTTTATTGTGGTAGGTTTAAGTTATGGGATTTATCATATCTATTTATATAATGCACCAAGGCAAAGTCATTACTCTCGTGTATCCAGCAGTAATCTAGAACAGGAGCGACTGGGAGATATTCAGCTGCTTCAGAGCCTCGAATCACTCAAGCAGGTGCCTAAACCACGTGATGACATTGAACGGTATCAATATTATAATTTGGATAACAAGACAACAGTAGCTACTGCGCGTGGTGATCACCAAATCATTCTAATCAGCGTCTATTCCGATCAGAAGATGAGCACTAGCAGAGGGATTCATGTGGGATCTTCTGCTGATGCTGTGATTGAAGCTTACGGCTCTTCTTATTATAAAAGAGGGGAACAAGGGGCTGATATTATCGGGTATGTGGATAAAATCAATTATCGGAGTTTAGAATTTTGGTTACAAGATCACAAAGTGAATATGATCCGATATAGTGTGGACTCTGTTGTGATGTGAGGTGTTTTAGGATATCTCTTTAAAAAGGACATATGTCCTTTTTTTGTGGGGTATTCTAAATTACACTTATTTGAGCAAACACTTGAGGGGGCACAACATGCAGACGATAAATGACCGTGAGGCAGTCCGTGCCTTGGCAGTGAAGAACGGTCTGGATGGAATATTTAGTCCGCTAGTAACTTACAAAATGGAATTGAGACGTTATACGGATGAAGAAAAGCTATGTTTGGTTGGAGATCAATTGGATGGAATGTTCATATTAGTCGAGGGCAAGCTCAAAATTCAGACGCTGCTGCCAAACGGCAAGTCTATGCTGGTGCGGTTTACAAATCCTATATCAGTCATAGGGGATGTGGAGCTGCTTCATCGCTTTCCTGTTAAGAATCAAGTGGAGTCTGTGGGTGAGAGCTTGATTCTTTTTGCGGGGAGAAGATTACTGCTGAGAGAGCTTGAGGAAAATACAGCGTTGCTCCGTTTTCTAGTAGGAGAACTTAGTCATAAATTGCATACGCTCGGCCAAGCCTCCGCACTTAACCTGTTGTATCCGGTGGAGAATCGCTTTGCCAGTTATTTGATGTCTTTATTCGCTGATAAAAACGGAGACCGACGAGTGGAGGAGATTAGAACCTCCAGCCTTATAGAAACAGCAGAACTGCTTGGTACAAGCTATCGGCATTTGAATCGAATCGTACGTCGTTTTATTGATGAAGGAATTATTACAAGAAATCGAGGACGCCTAAGTGTGCTTGATGAATCCAAGCTCGCTGAGCTGGCAAATGGAAATTTATACGAATAAAAAAAGATCTCTGAAGACCATTAGTTCCTGCCTGGGCCGGAAGTAGGGGTCTTTTTGTTTTTTTTAAGCAAATATTCAGTTCAAATTCAGAGTGCCTTAAGAAAATGATAGTAGGATAAAAGTACCAAGTAGATATACATACATAGAGATGAGGAAATACGATGACCAGAAGTATTCGTGGAAAAATAGTCCTAGGCTTTGCTGCGGTAATTGTAGTCTTTTTAGTCGCTATAGCCGGAAACACTTTGTTTCAAGGTAAGGTTACCTTACTGACAGATCAGGTCAATCATAACTGGGACAAGCTGTCATTAGTTCAAGACTTAACGGATAAGATTCGTACAGCAGACGAACTGGGTGCCCGTTATGTGATGAGCAACACAGAGGAGGAACGAAAGTCCTATTTGTCTCAGTATGAAAAAATGCTTCCATTGATTGAGAATGCGATTACAGCGCTGGAGAGTGCGAAATTAAGCGAAGCTGAACTAACAGGTGTAACAGAACTAAAGACTAAATGGAATGATTATTTACTAGTATTGAAGGAAGCGTTTGCCTTAGCCAAGGAGGGTAATTTCCCTGAAGCGCAGAAGAAGTTCACGAATCTATCTCTAGATGCTATGGTCGAATCTCAGATTGTGTTTCAGAATATGCTCATGGAGGAAATTCAGAATGGGCAGAGTCAAGCAGATTCGCATCGCAACAACGCCTTGATTACTAGCCTGGGTGTGACCGGTTTGTCAGTCATTCTCGCCGTCATCCTTGCCCTCTTAATCTCTGGGAGAATTATTAAACCGCTTCGTGATGTGAACACACAGCTGAAGGAGATTGCCGATGGGGATGCCGATCTTACTCGTAAGCTGAGCGTCCGTTCTAAGGATGAGATTGGTGAGCTGGCTTCTAATTTTAATAAAATGACAGATAATCTGAGCACGATGATTGAACAGGTCAAGCTATCAGCCAATCGTTTAGCAGATTCCTCTTCTAAGCTTACTTCAGATAGTGGAGTGACGGCAGGTGCTACAGAACGAATATCGGATATTATGGGTGAAGTGGCCTCGGGAACCGCTAAACAGATGAATGATTTACAGACTAATACGATTACAATCTCGGAAATATCGCTAGGAATCGGACAAATTGCTGCCAGCGTGCAGGATATATCCGAAGCCTCCCATCGTTCCGCAGCGTTTGCCATCGCTGGAGATGAATCCATTCAGGCTGCAGGACAGCAGATGGAATCGATTAATTGTTCCATTCAGTCCTTATCCCAGCAAGTCCAAGGCTTTGTGAATCGATCTCAGCAGATCAGCACTATTGTAGGCGTCATAAAAGGAATCGCATCGCAGACGAATATGCTGGCCTTAAACGCGACCATTGAGGCGGCGCGCGCTGGTGAGCAGGGTAGAGGTTTCGCTGTAGTTGCTGACCAGGTTCGAAAGCTTGCGGAGCAATCCGCAGAATCCGCCAATCAAATTGCAGAAATGGCGAGTGGGATTCAAAGTGAAGCAGATGATGCCATGAAAGTCATGAGGAGCAGTATGAGTGAAGTAAAGGGAGGTACGGAAATTATTGAGGAAGCGGGTCGTTCCTTTAGTGAGATTCGCGTATCTATAGATTCACTAGCTGAACAGGTTCAGGACGTATCTGGTGCGGTGGAGGAGATTACGGCGGCATCGGATGAGATCGTGGAATCGATTCGCAGCGTCACGCAGATCTCAGAAACAACTGCAGCGAGTACACAGCATGTATCAGCAGCCTCGCAAGAGCAAATGGCTTCGGTCGAACAAATTGCTTCTTCAGCAAATAATTTAAGTACGATGGCGCGTGGACTGCAGGGTTTGGTAGCTAGATTTAATGTATAACACGAAGCTTCAGAGAGCTAAGGGATTTCATCCCCGCTGTTTTCTCTGAGGCTTTTGTTTTGTTGAACGTAATATCCCACATAGAAAGCATAGAAATCGCCATCGACGGATATCTACCTATAACTTATATTATTACCATTATTAGTTAGTTATGGTCAATCACTTGATACATCTCAGAGACTTGTTAAAGTGAGAGTCAAGGATACAGGAGGATGACTGGCAGCTAATAATAGAGAGTGATTGTTAAGTTTCGTCGGAACACTATCAGATCAGTTTTAGGAGGCGAATGTCTATAACAATACTATTTTGAAAGCGTATTCTTAATAGCTGCATAGCTTCACAAAATCTTTGGGAGGTGGTTCTCTAATGATAGCAGCTTCTAAAAAAATTATGGGTAAGTCAGCAGTGATGTATTTTTTAATTGTCATTTTATTTGTAGGTCAATTAGCGTTATATCCCTCGGTGAGTTTAGCGGCGGGGAATTTAGCCCAAGGGAAGACGATTACTTCAAGCTCATTTGGTGATGTATACGTAGCAGCTAATGCTAATGATGGAAACCAAGGAACGTATTGGGAAAGTGCAAGCAACGCATTCCCGCAATGGATTAAAGTGGACTTAGGTGACGTAAACAGCGTCAATCAGGTCGTTCTAAAACTACCGACGAACTGGGAAGCAAGAACCCAAACCTTGTCGGTGCAAGGGAGCTCAGATGACTCAACGTACACTACCTTAGCTACCTCAGCCAATTATACATTTAATCCTGAAAGCGGATCTAATACTGTAACCATTAACTTTACGGCTGCAAGCGCCAGATATGTTAAATTGGAGTTCACCGCAAATACAGGATGGTCAGCAGCCCAGTTATCGGAATTTGAGATTTATGGCAGCACTACAACACTTCCAACGACAGGATATGAAGCAGAAAACGCCTCTTTATCCGGGGGAGCAAAAGTTAATACAGACCATACTGGTTATACCGGAACCGGTTTTGTAGATGGTTATCTAGCGCAAGGAGCGACGACTGCATTTAGTGTCAATGTGGTCTCTGCTGGAAACTATGATGCTGCATTGAAATATGCAAATGCTTCAGGCAGCACAAAAACAATTAGCATTTATGTAAATGGGACGAAAATAAAGCAAATTTCGCTTATTAATCTAGCCAACTGGAACACATGGTCCACAAAGATTGAAACGCTGGCCTTGAATGCTGGCGCTAACACAATTACTTATAAATATGATGCTGGTGATACTGGAAATGTGAATCTGGACAACCTGATCCTTACTCCATCTTCAGCACCGACAGCAGCCCCAACAACAGCACCGACACCGACACCAACACCAACACCAACACCAACACCG
>NZ_NFUX01000141.1:0-4692 GCF_002264385.1 Paenibacillus sp. VTT E-133280 | reverse complement strand
TTTTTCCGCTTCTACCGTCAGTTCGTTGATGATTATCTGCGCCTGCACCTGGTTTGATCCTAATGGGATTCCACTCCAGTTACTAGCTTGACCTTTCAACTGGAGATACAACCGATTGGTGTCCTGGCTTACCTGTTTTATTTTCGTCTGCAGGCGCTCGACTTCATCTACGTTAAATGTAAGCTTCGTTGACGCCATGTGATTCCCCCTGCTTGCTTCTAATAAAATTAGCTATGCAGCACTCTGCATAGCTAATTGCATTCTTATGTAGTGGGGCTCATGTTGTTGAAAGTATATTGATAGATTCTTAGAAACCTTTTTGAGAGTTCTTAATATTTTTAGAAAGTTCTGAATAACTCTTAGATACATTATTCATATGAGTTCCAATATCCTCAAGTGCTTTGCCAAATGCATCGAAAGTTTTCTGCATACTTTTTACCTTTTCGGCAAAATCTCTAGCTGCTGCATCCTCCCAAATACTATTCAGATTCGTTGCTGTCGTCATAATTTTTTTCATTAATGCATCGTACTCTTGTTTTTGTTTCAAAACCGTATTTGCCTGCGATGCCAATCCCTCGTAACTCAATGTAACTTTGTCTGCCATTCTTAACCTCTCCTTTAAGTAATTGTTTTTTATATAAAAATGAACTTAAAAAATACTTTTTTTTCAGATCAATAAGATCTTTTAAGTTCATTATTATAGCTCCGGTTTTCTTATCAGTTTTTTTTGCAAACCCTATCTACCCTGCCCCTGATAATCGTTTCGCACAGAATAATCTGACTCGAACAGAATGATATCCCCAGAGGAAAAAGAGAACGTCTGCCCCATTTCATCTGTGCTCCCAGTCATCTGACCTTCAATCGCCCACATGTTAGCAATCGGTGCCTTGTAGCCTAAAATACGAGTGTCTGCATCTCCATTTTTAGTCGTATAGATTTGGAAATTCACCAGAATATAACCACCAGTGATGAACTCCTTCTCATGCCCATCTAATGTGCCTCCATATTGATTCGCCAGAGTGACGATGTTTGTTCCCTTTGGCAGGATATATGGTGCAATCGGCAAGTTATACTCCCCGTACCAATGCTGTACGCTGCGGACGGCTGTGATCGGATTAACTACATCCGGGATGTCGGTCGGGCCGATTAAAGTTCGCGATTCAAAGGGTAGGACTTCCATGTCGTAGCCGTATGCGATTTTGGTTTTTCGCTTTAGATACTGTTTGTAGAACTTAAACCAAGGCGTCTTATCTCGCTCCGCTTGAGTCATTATATAGTTGTACTCATAGCTTGCTGCCGTCGATAATTCACCATTCGATATATTCCGCAAGCCATCCGCCAAGCGGTAGGTCCGGGTGTAGCTCAGCTTGTCCTTTGGGGAGCCGACGCCGATCATCTTATTCTTCGAACCGGAAATATCATAGTACAGATCGACGGGTGTCGCTGTGCCTCCAGTTTTCGGAATAAAATAGAAGCTTGGCTCGATCCGGATACCTTCGCCTGGCTGCCACAAGTTCCCGATGGTCCGGAAGTCAAACAGGAAGGAATAGCCGTTATGTGGTACCGTCCTTTGCTCCGTGGGGTGAGAACCCTTGCGGATCGGCAGCTGCCACTGTGGCTGTCCACTTAAAGCGGTCGGTATGCCATTCTCATCATTTCCGCCGGTATAATACATCGCGTTGCTATGCTCCAATGTCCCAACGCCAGTTCGAAACACCTTCTCAAACCGGAAATCTCCAATGTCCCAGATCCGGAAATTGAACAGCCGACCGACCACACCCACATTGAAGCTCTCTGATGCGCAATAATTCCATAAGTCTCCGTTCCGATTCACTTCGCAAAGATCTGAACCATCCGATGGAGCATTAATCGCCCAAGACTGCGTCTGAACCGTATAGTTTCCTTCATCAACCCAGGTTGGCATCTTAAAGGTCATGGACGGCGTCCCTACAGGAATGTAGATCCAAGTATCCTCTGGGTAATAATTGCCATCTTGAAACACACCAAACGGAAATTGAATCCGCTTGTTTTTCGTGTATTTGGCATAATCCCGGTTGCCGTACCCAGGGATATTGAGATGCTGGCCACTCTCCGTAAAATGTATGGTGAACGGTCGATCCAAGATCAGCACCGCCCTAGTCATATCCGGTGTCATACGTTGATCGAATGGGCGGTTATCGTCAGGAAGAATCGAGTAGTTGACGACCGGTGTGTGCACGGTGACGGAGTTAATTCCGCTTATCGGAAGCACCTTATCCTCTGTCCCACCGTTGATATTCCCATCCATTGGAGTGTAGGTTACCTCGCCGGAGCTAGAAAGATTAGGAGCATTCAGATGTGTTGGCTCAATAATGTTGCCCGGACTGTACAGCACTTCTTCACCTATGGGCTGCGGGTTCGGGATGGTCGTGGGTGGAAGTCCCGCTTCTATAGCTTCATTCCCGTTCATGATCGTCTGCCCAGTGAAGGCAAGGCTATCATTTTGCACTTTGATTTTCTTGGCGGCTTCCTCGGCTTTCGGCCGGAAAGTCTCTGTTTCATCGTCTGGTTCCGGCCGGGTCGTTCCCCCATCTTTAACAGTGGTTGGAACAGTAATTGAATCCGGAGCATCAGGAGGATAATACTTGCCCGTGGTTTCTGCTGTAAAATTAGGGGCTGTATAACCGTTAGGATCTAAAGTAATCTGTCCTCCAGAAAAAGCATCATTTACCAATAACGCCCGAGCAAGGGAGTAAACATCTAGTGTATCGATAGTCCAATACGAATAAGGGCGCTCGATTGAATACGAGTATTCTACTTCCTTCGGTTCACTTGTCGGAGCGGGCACAGTCCCTGTGCCTGTAGGAGCCGGTTTTCTAGGATCCCATTTTAGGGTATATGTTTTATTAATCTTAATGTTATAGGTGCAAGTACCTTCCATCTCTACAAAACTATTTTGATATAAATAACTCTGCGTTGAGACATGGCCATACAAGCTTTCAGAACTTGGAATACCCTGCAGAACATCAAATTGTTCATTCCCACGCTGATCTGCCCGGATCTCAGCAGCCATCTCAGGATCCATATATTCACCGGGGATCTCCTGACCTGGAACAGGATCAGTGCATTCTACTGAGGAGTTTCCAGGGGTTGGGGTTGGTCCGGGTGTACCTTTGATATATACGACATATTGATCAGGATAACGGTAGCTATAGGTTTTAAAAATATACTTAAAGTCAGCGTAGTAAAACAGCATAGCTGCATTACCTGCGCTCAATTTTCGATAATACTTTGCATTATCATGCTCTTGTGTGTAAGTAATCGTTGCTCTATCCAAGCTCACTTGACCAGCAGCATTAATAGAGTAGGGTTGATATCTGACCAGTTCTGTCGATGAATCTGTACTTCCGTAATCAGTTTCATTGGCCTTTACATCAGTATCATAAAGTATTTTCACATGCTGATTCATTTTATCCTTATCATTCTCAGGGAATAGTTGATCCAGAACAGATTGCGTGTTATCCAAGTAGGCTGTACTAGTAATATTGGGATATAACGAATTCGTAAAAGGTTTGCTGCGAATAAATTCATCTTCTTTTATACGAATAAATACATTTGGATACGCATCCGCTGGGGGACTTGTTCCAGGCCTTTTTGGAGTTGGAATTTTACGAGTTTCATCTAAATGACTTAATATCTTATAATCACCTCCAAAAGCTCTCCAACTCGTATCCCCGCTACCCATTTGCCAAGCAAACCATCCCCCATTACCTCTATTCTCACTAGATACAAATTCAACAGGATCTCCTGAAAATTGTATCTCTCCATTATAGGTCTGGCTGTTCACGGGTATCGTCCGAACCACTTGCCCATCTCGCTTGAACTCAATCTTGGTAATAATGTTACCCGTTCCCGCATTCAGTCCTAACGGTTTTGTTTTAAGTCCTGTATAACGGTAAAATATCGCACCTGAGTCTTTTTTTACAGCATTTCCGTTTGTATTGTATTTATTAGACAAATCTACAGTCTTCCAGATGTGTTCCCCTACTTCGGCGGCTCTTCCTGTTTGTGACTTTAATGTGATAAGCGTCAAGACTAATACCGATACTAATATACTGGTTACTTTGATCCACCTCATCAACTTCCTCTTCACTATTGTTCACTATGAGGATTTACAATTAAAATATCTGCAAAGGAACGAAAATATCCAGAAGTCGGTGTAGCTATCCATACATATACCGATTCACTCAGCTTATCTTTCGTAACTTTAGGAATAATCTTATAAGGAGAATCATCTCGTTTCTTGTGAAAAACTGGTGCGGTCATCGTTAATACACCCTCTTCTTGCTTAGGATTGGGTAATCCTACTCCTATTAATTCTATCTGTGCAAATCCATCACCGAAATAACGATCCGGTGCATCATTTTTCTCCGTTGACTTCCAATAGAGGAGATATGCTTTTTTATAGTTCGATACGGGATGTCCAGGATTCCCATATTCTCCATAACTCCATTTAAGTGTGCTCAATGGAGCAATTTGTTTTAAATTAGGATCATTCGGATCCTCTAAGTCAATGGCAATAAGCTCATGTAGGGTCGCCACGTATTTATTGTCTTTGGAGGTTAGGGTTAACTTATCTTCTCTCCATTGATCTTCAATGCTGGCATATCGCGACCAATCTTTACCACGATATCCAACAATCTCCGGCATCAC
>NZ_NFUX01000015.1:0-97676 GCF_002264385.1 Paenibacillus sp. VTT E-133280 | reverse complement strand
CTGAAGTTCTACCATTGAACTACACCCGCATTAGAAAGTGAGTACAAGAGATATTGTATCACCCCTATAAATAAAAATCAACAATTTTCTGTTCAAGCATAAACGCCTCCGGAGTCCTAATAAGGACGGTAAGCGTTTAAGCAAGAAATATAAGACATAGAGTATGGTGTGAAACTTATACTTTCTTATATTTTACAAGGAAGCGCCGAGGGGAGCCTTTTTCAAAAACGCTGTTTCAAATTCAGCTGCTTGAATAGGTTTACTGAACAAAAACCCTTGAGCTTCATGGCAATGCTGCTCACGCAAAAACTGCAGCTGCTCCTTGTTCTCCACCCCTTCTGCGGTAACTTTAAGCTTTAAATGATGCGCCATAGAAGTAATCGTGGAGACTATTGCCGCATTATTACTATCCTCCATAACCTCGGAGACAAACGATCTGTCAATCTTTAGCCTGTCGATCGGCATATTCTTCAAATAGTGCAGTGAGCTGTAACCTGTACCAAAATCATCAATGCTAATGAACACACCTAGCTCTTTCAAGCGCTTCAGCTGATCAAAGGCCGTTTCTTTATCCAACGTCATACTCTCTGTAATTTCAAGATCAACATAACATGGATCCAAACCAATATCGGTCAGAATGGAATGAATTTTACCAGCCAGATTCGGCTGAAGGAATTGACGCATAGATAAGTTGATAGATACGCATATCGGCTGGTAGCCTGCTAACTGCCACTGTTTATTTTGCAGGCATGCCGTCTTCAGTACCCATTCCCCAATTGGAACAATTAGCCCACTATCCTCAGCTAATGGAATAAATTCATTAGGTGAGACAATACCACGCTTAGGATGATTCCAGCGCAATAAAGCTTCCATTCCTACAATCTCTTCCGTCTCCAGCTGCACCTTGGGTTGATATACGAGATAGAACTCATCACGTTCAAGCGCTCTTCGCAGGTCATTTTCCAGCTTCAGTCGTTCCTTTGCTTTCATCTGCATGGCTGGGATATAACGGCGAATCTCCACGCCTTGCTCCTTCGCATTATGAACAGCAGTATCCGCATTTTGAATGAGATGTTCCGCAGTTTCCCCGTCACCAGGATAAATACTCATCCCCAAGCTGAGTGAGATATGGTACTCACCAGATTCTATATTAACGGGTGCTTCAAATAATCTGAGCAACTCTGTAGCTCGTGCCAAGCATTCTCCAAGACTTGCTCTTTCTGTCATTAAAAAAGCAAACTCGTCCGCTCCCATACTATACAGCTCTTCACTGGATCTAGCCTCATTACTGAGACGCTCAGACACTAATTTCAATAAAAGGTCTCCGGCATAATGACCCAGAGAGTCATTTATATTCTTAAAATGATTAATATTCATAATGGCCAAAGCTGAGAATTGATCACTCGTGTCCGTCTCTCCAGCATTAATCATTTCTTCTACACGCTGTGTCAGCCGACGCCTATTTGGAAGTCCCGTTAAATCATCATGATAGGCCAAATAATTGATCCGTTCTTCGGCTAACTGTTTCTCGTAAAATGGCTCTTCAATCGTCAGGCGATACACGCCGGTAAGTAACTGGTAATAAGCAATTCCGCTACATAACATCCCAAAGAGATCATCAATATTCCCCCCACTTAAGGGAGTCATAAAGAAAGCCTGTCCTAGCGAGAAAAAGATAAGTGCCCGAATAATAACAAGCAGCGAAGCTGACTTTTCATTATTCCCAGGAAATACGATGACAGCAACACCTGCTAAATAAACAAAAAGTACTGCCAGATCAACGAATTGTTTAATTGTACTCATCCAAGGCTTAGTAAATAACTCAGGCACTGCCGAATGGATAAATACAAATAATGCGATGAAGAGCACAATCAACATGAAGGCGATTCTGAATACATTTCTTTTTTCGGCAACGGTCACAGGTTTGTCTTCTCTACTAAAAATGAACAAAATGCCCAGTCCGCTGGATAGTCGTGAAAAGGTAAGCAGCCACCTTGATTCCTCAGGGGTTATAAACGATGAAATCAATGGAAATGCTACAAAGCCGAGTGTATGCAAGAAATCAATAATACATATTCCACCAAAAAGAGCAGCGACATATAATCTTCCTTTAGATAATCTGCTAGAGAAGAATAACCAACCCTGTGCAAATATCGCAAATCCAAAAGCAACAGTACAACATCCGACAATGAGATAGAGTGCAGAAATAATATCCCAATTGTCCAATCGGTTTAGCGATGTATGGAAAATTTGAATGAATAGGAACAGTAAGGCTCCTATAATAGCCGCTTGAATGGTCTTTTTCTCTTCTTGTCTCATAGGTCCCTCGCGTCTGAAAATGATGTCGATTATTAAGCAACTATGTATAGTCTTGTCCTATGTATAAATATCGGCTAGATCGGTCTTTAAAGTTACATTTCTTTTGTGCGGTAGTATTTTTATAGCGATTATTCATAAATCTTGCATAAATATAAACCATTTTCTTCTAGCAGGCAAGCAAAAATACCTTCAGGCTTCTTATTAGAACTTTAAGCATTTTAGCGAAAAATATTAGAATCATTTATCATAGAAACTTATAGAAATTTTATTTTTATTCAAAAAAAAGCACTTCCCCCTACGAACGGGTTCAGTGCTTCTGAACAACAGGTTTATTTATCTCCGAAGTTAACCTCTGGTGTTGTAAGCTTATCATAGAAATCAACCGCTTTATCCTTATCCGCCGATGCGCGAAGCGCCATTGCTGAACGTGGATGCTCATCAAGCGTACCAGTGATCATGTAAGGAATGATATAGCCCCACTCTTCTTTTTCACGTAAAGGAATCATCAGGCGTTCAATGATATCAATGACAGGACGCAATGTGTAGCGTGTATTCTTCAAATGAGTCACTAGCAGCTCTGTAGGACAGTTCCCCGCAGCACGTCCCATTCCATAACAGGAAGCGTCCAACAGCTCTACACCTTTCTCAGCAGCAATCAACGTATTGGAGAACGCCAGTTGAAGATTATTATGCGTATGTACGCCCAGGCGTTTGTTTGGCAAATGAGTTTTGAACTTCTCCACTAAGTAATTGATGTCGTTGTGATCTAGACTACCGTATGAATCCACAATGTATACCACATCAACTACACTCTCACGAATCATTTCGAAAGCTTCTAATAATTCATTCTCCATTACATTCGACAAAGCCATAATATTGATTGTTGTCTCATAGCCTAGATCATGGAAGGTTTGTACCAGCTGTAAGGCTTTCTCCACATCTTTGCTATAGCAAGCTACCCGAATCAGATCCAGCATACTTTCGCTGCGAGGTAAAATATCATTTTCATCCACACGACCGATATCAACCAAAGCGGAAAGCTTCGTATGTCCCTTTTGCGGGATAACTTTACGTAAGAAGTCATCGTTCAGAAAACGCCATGGTCCAGCACCTTCTGCTCCTTTAAGCAGTTTAGGGGAGTTTTTATAACCGATTTCCATATAGTCAACACCAGCCTCATTCAAGCCGGCATACAAATTTTGCACAAATTCCACGCTGAAATCCCAGTTGTTAACGAGCCCCCCATCGCGAATGGTGCAGTCAACAATTTTACATTGATTAGTCTTCATAATTATCTCCCTTCAATTCCTGCAATCATCGTATGTGCTATTGCAATCATTATAACCTCTAGCATAGCTTTACTATGCAATTTATATCGTTCAATCATACTTTAATGAAGAATAAATTGTAAAGGTATTTCGCCTTTAGCACTTTAAAGTAATTACCACAGTAAGTCAGGGACAAATGTCACAGTATACAAACACTTAAAAATGCTACATTACAAGAAAACAGTTGAGATTGATTCTCAATCTCTTTTGGAGGGATTACAATAGCTACTTCTACCTGCTGTTCCTTACTGCAATTACAACCTGGTGCTGCTGGAAATATTCATAAAATAGAAGGGATGAACCCTGTTCTACGCCGGCGTCTTGCTGATCTCGGAGTGTCAGAAGGTGTGAACATCCGTCTTAAAGGAAAGGGGCCTTTTTGGGGACCGATTACGCTAGAATGTAACGGCCAGCTGTTCGCCATACGCCGCAAAGAAGCTTCTCTGATTGAGGTGAACGTATCTTGAGTTCTATAGCTCTTGTGGGCAATCCCAATACAGGTAAGACCTCTCTCTTCAATACATTAACGACTTCATACGAATATGTAGGTAACTGGTCAGGCGTTACGGTTGAGAAAAAGATCGGAAATCTGAAGAACGGGGCAGGCAAGCTCATTGATTTGCCCGGCATCTATTCTCTTCACCCACTCTCCCGTGATGAAGGGGTCGCAGCCCAATATCTGATAGAAGAATCCCCTGAAGCATTAATCAATATCGTGGATGCATCCCAGTTGGAACGTAATCTGCTGCTCACACTTCAACTACTTGAGTATGGCAAGCCCACTGTACTCGGTCTTAATATGATTGATGTCGCTAATGCGCGTGGTATTCATATTAATCAAACCATTTTACAATCAAGATTGGGTGTCACCGTCCTCCCACTCATAGCAAGAACCGGTAAAGGCAGCGTACAGATGCTCAGCATCCTTGAGGAATCATCAGCTATTCCTGCTGTAAAGTTCAAGCTGAATTATGGTGAGGTAGTCGAGCGAGCGATATCTTCTATAGAAAAGAAATTACGTTCTATAAAAGATCTGCCCAATCATCGTTGGGTCGCTCTACAGCTCATGGAGCAGAATCCGGTTATACTTCAGTTTTTGAAGTCGCGTATAGACGTTACGGGACTGCTAAATATCTGTGAGTCTTGTCAGAGTGAGCTACAACTCAAAAAACTCGCCCTGACACTCCCGCAATGGATTCGTTCGAACCGTATGGAGTATATTCGCAGTATTTGTGTCGAAGTCCTTGATACGACAGCTCAGAAGCCCCATAACTTAACTGAAAGACTAGATTCGGTATTGACTCATCGATTTTTGGGACTGCCCTTATTCATTTTCTTTATGTATGCTCTCTTTAAGACTACATTTGACTGGGTTGGCGGCCCCCTATCGGATATCTTAGATGGCCTGATATCCGGCCCTATTAGTGATGGAACGAACTCTCTGCTTCAGACCATTGGAGCTTCAGGCTTCACGCATGCGTTGATTGTGGATGGCATCATCGGCGGTGTAGGAGGCGTACTGGTCTTTGTTCCGCAAATCTTCATTCTCTTTCTGATCATTTCCTTCCTAGAGGATTCCGGATACATGGCAAGGGTCTGCTTGTTGATGGACAGCACCATGGAACGAATGGGACTGAACGGAAAAGCATTCATTCCATTTATTATTGGTTTTGGTTGCAATGTACCGGCCATTATGGCGGCGCGAAGCATCGAACAGCCCAAAGACCGCATGCTGACAACACTGTTAATGCCGCTGATGTCTTGTTCTGCAAGATTACCTGTTTATGCATTATTCGCAGTTGTATTCTTCCCTGAGCAACAAGCGTTTGCCGTACTCTCTATGTATGTTATGGGTATTGTTTTTGCCCTAATTCTTTGTAAGGTATTCTCTAAATACTTATTCAAGAATGAATCCTCTGTCTTCATTATCGAACTCCCTCCTTACCGTATGCCGCAGATCAAAACCTTATCGCGCAGCACTTGGGAGAAGGGCAAAGGTTTCCTTCGTAAGGCAGGAACGATTATTCTTGCTGGATCAGCGATTATTTGGTTTATGTCTTATGCTGGTCCTGGCGGATTTGATGTAGAAATGGATCATAGCTTCCTAGCGAAATTCGGAGGCATGATTGCACCGCTACTGGAACCGCTTGGTTTCGGAACGTGGCAGGCTGGCTCTACCTTGGTTCCAGGATTTTTAGCGAAAGAGGTTGTTGTGTCCACGATGAATATCATCTATCACGCACCGGATACCGCTGGATTAGAGAATCAAATCTCACAAGTCTTTACCCCGCTGAGTGCAATCAGCTTTATGGCCTTTATTCTGTTATATATTCCTTGTCTGGCCACGGTAGGGGTTATCAAAAAGGAAACCGCCTCTTGGAAATGGACTTTCTTCTCCATGGGCTATTCTCTTGCTCTGGCGTATATCGTATCTTTTGTTATTTTTCAAGGTGGGCGATTATTAGGCTGGTCGTAGAACTTGTAATTTGTTAATTTTCTTAATGAAAGTGGGGCACCGTAATGATAAATGTTCTGATCGTCACTCTGATCTTCGGTTATTCAGGCTGGATCATCTATCGACATGTGCAAAAGGGCAAGCAAGGCGCTTGCGCTGGCTGTGATAAGGGCAAGACCTGTTCTGCAGCGTCTTTAGATTCTCCCCTCTCCTGCTCTTCAACACCTGTTAACAAGAAGAAGTAGGCTTGTATTATGTGCAATAAATAAAGTTCTTTCGTTTAGTCTCCTTTACTAACGGGTATGTTTGTTATAAGTAACTACAGACAATCCCAAGGAGGTAATTCCTATGAACACTAAAAAAACGTTATTTACAACGGTCGCATTAGGAGCTGCATATCTACTCAAGAATAAGGGAACTCGCGATAAAATTATGAACGGTATTCAATCCTTCACTTCTCAATCGAAGGCCAAAAAATCCAGTCGCACTGTTTAAGCTTCTTATTTCTTGAATTCCAGCAAAGGGAGAGGTGCCTCCTAAACCAGAGTATGGTTTAGGAGGCACCTCTTATTGTTTATGAAGAGCTGATCATTCGCTTTCGCTGAGCAACCACTGAATCAATGTGCGAACCATGACTCCTGTACCGCCTCTAGGATTAACTCCACGTTCTTTAGAAAGAAATGCGGTTCCAGCAATATCTAGATGTATCCACGGTAGACCTTCCGCAAACTCCCCTACGAATAACCCAGCCGTAGTGGCTCCACCGAATCTTCCTGCGGTGTTACGGATATCGGCCACTTCACTCTTTAGCATGTCGCGGAATTCCGGGTAAGCCGGAAGCTGCCATATTTTTTCACCCGAAACATTAGCTGCTGTCAGAAACTGCTCCATAAATTCCTCGTTGTTAGTAACAGCACCTGTAGCTATATCTCCCAATGTTGACAGCACTGCACCTGTCAGCGTAGCAACATCAATAACACGTTTCGCTCCCCATTCCCGAGCATAGGTCAGCGCATCGCCAAGTACAAGTCTGCCTTCTGCATCGGTATTCAATACTTCTATGGTTCTTCCGCTCATTGATGTAATGATATCCCCGGGTTTAAAGGCATTAGCTGAAGGCATATTCTCAGCAGATGGAATGATCATTACGACATTAATTCGTGGACGTAATCGGCCTAATGCCTCCATTACTCCAAGCACAGCCGCTGCGCCTCCCATATCACTGATTAATTCTTCCATGCCTGGGGCTCTTTTTAAGGAAATTCCCCCCGTATCAAAAGTAATCCCTTTACCGACCAGCCCTACTACATTATCCCAGTGCCCCGTTCCCTGGTAACGGATGACGATCATTCGCGGAGGGTTAACACTTCCTTTTCCCACTGCGTGCAAACCGCCCATTCCTTTTTGCTCAATTTCGCGTTCATCCAGTACTTCGGAAGGAAATCCATAACGTTCAGCAACTTCTATAGCGGCCATAGCAAGGTCAGATGGAGTCAGCATATTGCCTGGCATATTCGTCAAGTTACGCGCCAAATTCGTAGCCTCACCAAGCGCGAGCCCTTTCTGAATGCCCAGACTCCAATCTTGCTCGATAGCAACCGCTGGCTTTTTCTCCATTGTGAAAATTACTGAGTTTGGACCTGTATATTGAGATTGCTCCTGCTTATAAGTGGGACGTCGATAAGAACCGAGTGATAACCCCTCAGACAACGCGTAGGCAATAGATCCGATATCCCTTTCTACTGTTAGCTCCTGAATATCTTCAGCCACCTGAAATACTAGCTGTATCGCCTTCAAACGAAGGGCTGCACGTGCGACCTGAACTCCCATTTGACGTAGATCTTCAGACGTAAGAAGTTGGTCCCCCTTACCCACCAAAATTGCAACGGGACAACCGGATGGATGTTCTAAAGGTAGTACATAAGTCTGATTCAGCTTCCCACTAAATAGTCCTGCCTTCGCCAATAGGCGAATTCTGTCATTCCATTGCTCAGAGACACCACCATGCTCTGCCTCCGTCTCAGAAATGATAAGGACAAGGGCATCACCCTTAATTTCATTAATGGTTCTGGCACTGTTAAACTCTATATTCATCGTGAATACCTCCATTTGTCTCCCAAAGCGAATCCCCATTGTAACATAAGTAAGGCCGATCTCTGCATCTGTATTATCCGCAGGGATCAGCCTCTTAACACTCTTTCTTCTAACCAAGTGTACTAATGGATTAATGGCAATGAGATTACAAAATGAGTACCTTCGTTAACTCTACTGCTGACAGAAATACATCCACCATGATTTTTGATGATTCGATCACTCACGGAAAGCCCGAGCCCAGTCCCATTCTCCTTCGTCGTAAAAAATGGACTGAACAACCTGTCCAGTGTACGGATATCCATTCCCTTACCGTTATCAGAAATGAAAATACGGACCTCAGAACCCTCTCTACGGGCTCCAACCTCTATTTGACCCATTAGACCATCTGCCCTATCTGTAACGGCCTCCATGGCATTTCTAATCATGTTGAGGACTACCTGCTTCATTTGTTTTACATCACCAGAAATCATCATATCCCCCTGAAAAGAATGCAGATTAATCTGGCATCCTTTCATCAAGGCTTCGCTCTCTGTAAGCAGCACTACTTCCTTGAGCAAGGCTGACACAGGAATCATTCCCACTTGAGGAACTGAGGGCTTGGATGATGTTAGAAATTCATGGATAATATCGTTCGCCCGATCGATCTCCGCCAATATAATCTTGCCATATTCCTGTTTCCCAAGCTGCTGCAGATGCGGGTGAAGCAATTGAATAAATCCACGGATCGCGGTTAATGGATTCCGAATTTCGTGGGCAATAGATGCAGATAATTTACCTAACACAGCCAAACTATCGTTTTGGTAAGCTGTTTGTTCAATCAACTTATAATCGGAGATCTCTTTAACTGTAAACAAATAACAACCCTTCATTTGTTCTCCACAGCATAATGTAACCTTCCAATAACGGCCATACTCGTCTAAAAATTCATAATTTGATTTTCCTTTGTATACCATCTCTCTATAGCTTTGCAGTACTTGCTTTTTCTTAAAGCGGCTTAGTCTAACGTTAGATAATAGGTGTGATATTGTACAGCCAACAAGGGAGTGACGGGTTAATTCGAGCATCCCGTACATTTGCTTATTTACAAAACTTATAACTCCCTCTTCATCAAAAAGCATGATTCCGCTGTCAATATTCTCTAGTACATCCTCGTATGTAGTATCCACAGGCCCTGATTGATAGGTTCTTCCCGGTAATAGAAGACTTTCTTGATATTGGCTAATCACGATACGAAGTTCCCCCTTTTACTGCATTTGACGAAGACGCTAAAGCGACATCAAATTACTATGTATTTGAGTATATGACGAAGCCGCCAGAACATTCGGTAATCGTTGCACTTTTTCCAACCGGTTCAATTATATTCCAATCATATCCAAGTGAAGTAGACAACGCAATCAGAGAAACTGTCGAATGATAAAAAAATTCATAAAATGATTCCAAAGACATATAAAATATCACATCAAATTATATTTATTACTATTAATTCGTTCAATTGATTTAAACCCGTTAGAAAAAATTTAGATAAAGATAAAAGCCCTCGCAGTTGCGAAGGCCTTGTTAAAGAAATGGGTCAACCCCAAATTGTAAATAATCTTACGCTTTCTGTTGCAGACGAAGGCGTCTTTGACTCATCACAGCTAATCTTTTCTTCAATTCCCGTTCCCACTTCGTATCCTCAATCTGTTTGGCTACAGCAAGCAGGTCAAGCGCCATATCGATCTGACTCCGCACAATAGCTAGAGGCTCTTCACTCTCGATGTTAATGACATTTTCGAATATTGCAGTTTCGTCTTCCATGACATAGTCCTGAAAATCCACATCAGTAACACCGTCTCCATGTGCGTATTCCGCCAAAATCTCATACTCGTTTTCGACCTTATAGTGAACCTCTACACGATGACATACCGGACAAAAAAGCAGGGGAACATTATGGACTTGCGTGCGATAATGTTTAAGGGTTCCCTTTGTTCCTACCATACTCGCTCCACAGCAAAAGCTCATATTTGTTCACCCTCCTTAGAATGACTAACTCATCTGAGTTTTTATTATTGTATTACATTACCCCAATGGAGATTCCTCCACTCGAGGACATAATATAACTTTTCACGCCTATTTTCAAATCCATTTTTTATTTAGGACTTTTTGGAGCAAAAAACCTCCTTACAGAAAAACTTCTGCAAGGAGGTTGAAATCAGAATATCAAAGATCAGATAATAGCAGAACAGCATTTAAAGGTTTCTGTCACCTGGTTTCCAGTTCATTGGGCATAAGCCACCAGATTGCAGGGCTTGAAGGACACGAAGTGTTTCTTCTACGCTGCGACCTACATCATTGTGATTAACAACTTGATATTTCAATTCACCTTCAGGATCAATGATGAACAATCCACGCAATGCAATACCTTCTTCTTCAATCAGAATGCCGTAGTCTTTAGCTACTTGTTTAGTAATATCACCAGCAAGCGGGAAATTCAAACGGCCAAGACCATTGGAATCCTTAGGTGTATTGATCCATGCTTTGTGGCTGTGGACCGAATCTACACTCGCGCCGAGAATTTCTGTATCAAGCGCTTCGAACTGCGCAGCTGCTTCACTAAGAGCTGTGATTTCAGTCGGACATACAAAAGTAAAGTCCAGAGGATAAAAGAAGAATACCAGCCATTTGCCACGATAGTCGGACAGACTAACTTTACCAAAATCCTTACCATCGCCCGATACGGTTTGCATAGTAAAATCTGGAGCTGGTCTACCTACTAAACGTTCAGCCATTGCCAAAATCCTCCTTTGATTATGTAAGAAACCAACCATTTCATGTCGTGATATGCTGGAATAATTTACATCTTGTCTACATATCAAATGGTATCATCGTACAAAATCAAAGTCAATCTTAGACAAATCCTTCTATAATCGTAATTAGGAATTATATTTTTTTATGCTTTGCGGATAGCTGCAACAATCAGGTCGCCCATTTCAGATGTACTAAGCGCTTTGCTCTTATCTACGGCAATATCACTTGTACGGTGACCTGCATCCAATACTTCAGCCACAGCAGCCTCTATCGCAGCAGCCGCATCTTCGTAACCAAAGGTTAAACGGAACATCAGGGCTAAGGACAAAATCGTAGCAATCGGATTCGCAAGCCCTTGTCCAGCAATATCAGGTGCGGAGCCGTGAACGGGCTCGTAGAGACCATAGTTACCGTCAGCCATCGAAGCGGAAGCTAACATACCAATAGAGCCTGTCAACATCGCAGCCTCATCGCTCAGAATGTCACCAAACATGTTCTCGGTTACGATAACATCAAAGCTGGATGGACGGCGCAGCAGCTGCATCGCGCAGTTATCAACGAGTACATGCTCTACCTCTACCTCAGGGTATTCTGGAGCAATCTTATTTACGACCTCACGCCATAAACGTGATGTTTCAAGTACATTCGCTTTATCAACACTTGCCAGCTTATTGCGGCGCTTACCAGCAATTTCAAAAGCCTGACGCACGATTCGTTCCACTTCCATTACGTTATACACACAGGTATCCACCGCTTCTTCACCATGTTCACCTTGACGACGCAGTTTATCTCCGAAGTAAATACCACCAGTCAGCTCACGAACGACCATAAGATCTGTTCCTTCCAGCACTTCTGGCTTCAATGTCGAAGCATCCTTAAGGCAATCGAATACAACTGCAGGACGTAAGTTTGAGAACAACCCAAGCGCTTTACGAATGCCAAGCAATCCGGTTTCAGGACGAAGCTCCTTTGAATTGTTATCCCATTTCGGTCCGCCCACAGCGCCCAGTAATACAGCGTCAGCACTGCGACAGATTTCTAGTGTATCTTCCGGCAGCGGTGTGCCTCTTTCGTCTATTGCAATGCCTCCAAATAGAGCGTGCTCCGTTTCAAAGGTATACCCAAATACTTCTCCCGCTCTTTTTAATACTTTTTCTGCTTCAGCTACTACTTCAGGTCCAATACCGTCCCCTGCGATTACGGCGATTTTTTTAACCTCACTCATCTCAGTCACTCCTCAAGTGGTCTGCTCTAACAGACATAGTTCTTCTTTATATTGTTGTATCATACCCAGTCGTAAAGGACAAAGATATAGATTCTATTGAGTTGATAGGCATAGCCTATAAAACAATTATTGTGAAGGAAGATTTTCTTGAGTAATAAAAAGTACCGCCCAGGATCATCCCTGTAGCGGCTCTGCATTTTCACGTTTTATTAATGAATTGGATTTGAAATTACGTCAATGTTTCCACCTGAATATTTCAGGAAATAGGCAGTTTTGGTGCTTGAATCGTAGCTCAAAAATTTGCTATTACCACTTTCAGGCCATTTTTGCTCTTTTAAGATCTGAGTTCCTTCTTGCGAAAATAACGACCAGGTTTGTTCTAATACATCCCCAACAAACACTTGATTGTTAATAAAGTCCGTCTTCCACCCCGACAGATCACCCTCTTCTTTAAAAGCTTGCTTAATAGAGGTTGGTGCACTTCCGGTTGCAACATTCATCAAACGGAACACGTTCTGAGGATCATCTGAAACAGGACGCTTCGCGTTAGCTGGAACTGGCTGGTAAATGTATGATGTGTATACTGCAAGATTTGGACCAATAAATTTAAGCTTAATATCAGCATTAAAGTCTTTAAACATTTTTTCATTATGGTGAAATAAATTAATTGTTCTTACAAAGAAATCATCGCTCATTATACCTTGTGCTTGATACTTTATAGCTAAATAAGGATATCCAACAAAATCCCAACCCTGAACGTTTACACTTTCATATCCGTTGTCGTTAATCTTAGCGTTAAAGCTTACACTTGGCTTAGTCCAAGGATACTGATAAAGATTAAAGGAATCTCCAAATTGAACCATGATTCGTTCGTTTACTTTCCCCGTAGGAGCAACCCATTTGATTTTGTCTGCCGCATCTTTAAGCGGTATTTCTGTTTTACTAATCTGCTCTCCGGCATAGGTAAAGACCGTTTTCGTAATTTCGTTGCCATTTGATTTCTTTAGCAGCACTATTTTTTGCGGATTCTTCATCATGTTAAGATCGAGAATCGTATGAGCATCATTTGAAAGATTGACTACCTTATTTGTTGTTACATTGACCACGTCTGCTTTGTTAGTGCTATGATCTATGATTGCGACGAGATCGCCACTAACAGAAAGCACATCTGTACTGTCCAAGCTTGGAGGCAACGTCGATGGATTAGCATAGGATTGATTTGTGAATACAAGCATTCCGATAATTCCTGCGAAAATAATACTAAAGCTCTTTTTCATAGCGCTTCCTCCATTATGAAATTTTTTCCATTGTAAATACATTATAAACTAAAAAAAGTTTCTGAAACATAAAAGCTACGCTAACGAGCACCAGCGAAGTACTGGGCAAATTTGCCCTTGATTAATAAGTTGTTTACAATAAAGTTGAAATCATCTACCTAAGGAGTGAATGCGAAGTGCAATATGCTAAGCTTGGCAAATCCGGTATGAAGGTCAGTCGGCTATGTCTCGGAACAATGAACTTCGGCCCACAAACAGATGAACAAGAAGCCTTTCGTATTATGGACGCTGCACTCGACGCAGGTGTTAATTTTTTTGATACCGCTAACATTTATGGTTGGGGCGAGAATTCCGGTTTAACAGAAACGATTATTGGTCGTTGGTTTAAACAAGGCGGTGGGCGACGTGAAAAGGTCGTGTTAGCTACCAAGGTATACGGTGCAATGAGCGATAAGCTCGACGGGCCTAATGATGAGGGCGGACTATCATCTTATATTATACGCCGCCATCTAGAGGGATCTCTGAAGCGTCTCCAGACTGATCATATTGAATTGTACCAGATGCACCATGTGGATCGTAGTGTCTCTTGGGACGAGCTGTGGGGGGCTTTCGAGCTCGCTGTAAACCAAGGAAAGATTGGTTATGTCGGCTCCAGTAACTTTGCAGGATGGGATATCGCTGTAGCCCAACAAGAGGCCAAGGCACGTGGCTTTTTAGGTTTGATTTCTGAGCAGCATAAATACAGCCTGACCTGTCGCCTTCCTGAACTTGAAGTATTACCTTCCTCTCTCCATCATGGATTAGGCGTTATTCCTTGGAGCCCATTGGATGGAGGTCTTCTTGGACGCAATGCACTTAAGAAAATAGAAGGCAGCCGCAGTGGAGGAAATGCCGAGCGCGTAGAGCAATACAAAGATCAGCTTGAGGCTTTTGCAAGCTTATGTATGGAGCTTGGAGAACCACAAGATAATGTAGCGCTAGCATGGTTATTAGCCAATCCTGCTGTAACCGCACCAATTATTGGACCACGCACACTAGAGCAATTCGAGAGTGCACTACGCAGTCTTGAGATTGTGCTAGATGAATCTGTCCTTAAACGGCTAGATGAGATCTTCCCAGGACCGGGCGGAGAAGCGCCTAAAGCTTACGCTTGGTAGGTTTCTTATAATTTGAAAAAGGGAGTTAAGGCTTCAGCAGAACCAATCGCTGAAGCCTTAACTCCCTTTATTGTTCGTACTTATTCAGCTGTGTCCACGGTCACACTTCCATTACTTGTACTTAAGTCCACGGTATAAGTTCCTTTACCGAGAATGGCAGTGCCAAAGCTGTCCCCGTCTAGATCCCAAGGAATATTCCCCTTCAGTGAGCCGTTGCTAGTATCCGCTGTAATCTTCGCATCGGACACAGTTGGCAATCCCACCGTAATCTTTCCGTTACTAGACGAACATTTCCATTTTCCAGTCACTGCTGAATGAATAGTGATCTTTCCGTTGCTGCTCTTTGCAGTCAACGCTCCATCTATATTATCCAAAATAATCGCACCATTAGAACTTTTGAGCTGCGCCCCACCTTGGATGTTCTGAACAGTCAGTGAGCCATTGCTGGTATGTGCCTCAACTCCACCAGCAACATCATGAATATTTATAACCCCATTACTAGTGTCAACCACTAAGCCAGACTTCAAATCCCACGCTTCTATTGACCCGTCACTAGTATCTACCTCAACGGCAAGACTGCTAGGTACACTTACATTTAAATAAGGACTTTTAGTATTAAATCCAAACTGAATATTAGAGAACCAATTATGATCTGTATCGAGCTCCATAATCAGCGTATCTCCCTCAGTTTTTACTTTCCATTTCTTTTCCAACGAACTTTCGGCTTCACTTTGCGATTTTCCAGGTAAGAGTAAGCTTCCCTCATAATCCAATGAGCTTCCATCTATTCCCTCGACCTTTACTTTTCCACTTGGAAGTACGATTTTTAGCGTCGTAATATTGTCTTTCACTTCGACATTGCCGCTTAGTGGGGTTAAATGTGTATTCCCGATTAAACTGCTAAGTGAGCCTCCGGCCATTACGCTCTGTGCACTGCTTGCTCCAACCAACAGGATGATCAATAGGATCGCCCAACCGCTCACACGACTTTTGGCATCGGATTTGATAAACAATCTTAGCAACATCTCGAGTCCGAACAGAATCAACAATGCTGGCCATAAATAACCAAGTACTTCATAGCTGATCATATTATACTGAGCCATCACAATAATGACACCAAGTGCGATGCAGCCTATAGCTGCAGTGAAACTCCCGATTTTCCATCTCCCCATAGTGAAATCCCCGTTTCTTACGCTCTCGTATTGTTTCTTAGCATCTTCAGACCGTACGCAATCAGACCCAGTGATAGCAAGATCGTACCAATGTTAATCTCAATTAACATTCTCCAAAGCGTCGGAAATGCTGAGATCACCAGCATAAGGAACCCAGCAACAACACATCCAACACCAACCCAAGCCGGATTCACATCTTCATGTGGGTAACCTGGCATAGAGGATATCCCCATCGTCCAAGGCTCTCCGAAGCTGTCAGGATGGAACATCATACGCTCATGTTCGGCTGCAGTTATTTTCATCCAAGCCGCTTTCTGCAGGGCATCAAACAATTGGTAAAACCACAGTGCAGCTAGCGCAAAAGGGAAGATCATGGGCTCAGACGGAATAAACATAATACATAAGGAAGCCCCGATCATAAACTGCAGCCCCTGCTTTTTGAAGCCTAAGTACAAATGACCTACACCAGGAATCATAGCTAGCATAAAAGTGAGCCAACGTCTCTTCTTAATCATAATACATCCTCCTAAAATTTGGATAGCATAAACTTTTCAGTTTACCTGAATCCATCTATTATTTATAAATCTCTTTATGACTATTTTCTAAAGCCACCAAACCATTGGGTCACAGAATTCGACACATGACCATTAATTTCAGTGATCCCATAAGCCAAATTCTCAAAAACGCCAAACTGCAACAATAACAAACTCAAGCAGGCAGCCACCGCATAATGTGTCAAAGATGTTCTAGGAGCAAAACGACGTCTTACGCTTGTCGCTTTAATCGCTCGTTCCCTGCGTCCTGTTTCAAGCTGCTCAATATGGGCCATAACACCTGCTGCTAGATCTGGAAAGTCCATCTGTTCATGTTGATATTCGCTGTCTGCTTCCATTTCTGACCAAAGAGCTGACATTTCTTTCGCTTCCTCCAGCCACTGTGCGCAATCAGGACAGGATTGTATGTGCAACCGGATACTCAGCTCCATATCTGGAGACAGAAGACCGTCAATGTAATGTGGCATCCATTCCTTCACTATTGCACAATTCATCGCAATTCCTCCCTTTGTCTACGCATCATCTGTCTGGCACGATAAAGCTGCGATTCGATAGTTTTAACGGAAACACCTTTTTGCTCCGCTATCTCTTGATAAGAATTTCGCTGAAAATAGTACAGCTGTACGACCGACCGGTACGGTTCCGCAAGGCTGTTCACATTCTCACCCAGCTCAGCTGATTGTTCCTGCTCTAGCACCTCTTGCTCTGGTGTTTGAGACGTTACCCAATCATTCTCAGTGTAATCAGCTGCACTCCGATGCCTCCACTCCCTATCATTGGCCCGTTTCCAGTCCAGACAGGTTCGATAGGCTATCCGATAAAGCCATGTCGAGAAGGTAGACTGTCCTCTGAAAGAGGGGAGCGCTTTGTATGCTTTTATAAAAACCTCTTGGGCCATATCTTTGGCCGATTCGGCTTCTCCAGTAATCTTGACGCACACTCTGTATACCATGCCTTGATAACGTGTCACCAAATGCCCAAAGGCCTGATGCTCACCGTTCAGCACAGCAGAAATCCATTCCGCCTCTTCCAGCTTTCTCCCCTCCTTCACCTACATAACGTTAGACGCCAGCCAATTCTATTCCCCTGCAACTTAATCACAACTTTTTTTAATTTTTGAAATATTTTTGTGAAAGGAATATATTGTTTTTTGTCGAATAATGTTTAATTACTATGACTAAAAGAAAACTCTTCCTAATTATCATGCTATTTCTTACTATACTTACTGGATTTCGCTTCCTATGGGTTTGGGCTTCGCCTCATGTTATACAACCACAATTAGTCAAAGGAGTTCTCGATTTACGGAATATAGAATTGAATCAAGACAAGCTCCTTACCTTAAAAGGCCAGTGGGAATTCTATCCTAATACGCTGCTTCCCACTTTTAATAAAGAATCTCTAAACAAAGCTCCCCCTAAAAAATATATACAAGTCCCGGATCAGTGGAACGATGCCATTCATAATGGCGAAAAGTCTGCTTTTGGCTACGGCTCCTATCGGTTACGGATTCTTGTAGATAAAAATGAAAAGCAGTCTTATGGCATACTTATATCCGGGGTTCAGACTTCTTCGGAAATATATATCAATGGTGAACTACTAGGAAATTCAGGTTCTCCCTCTGCCAATAAAGAAGACTATATTGCTCGTGTATTGCCTTACTCCGTATCTTTTACAACGGATAAGACTGAGATTGAAATTGTGATTCATGTAGCCAACTACTCTTTATCTCATACAGGCGGTATTTTTAAACCCATTTTATTGGGTAACGAAAAAACTTTAACACATCAGCGGATCGTTTCCATAGGCCTTCAACTGTTATTATGTGTAGTACTTCTACTTCATGCAGTCTATGCAGCAATATTATATACCATTGGTCCGCGGCAAAAGATGTTGATCTATTTTTTTCTTTTGGTATTTTCCGCTATAACTACTGTACTTATTGATGATGACAAGCTTTTGCTGTATATGCTTCCCTTAAACTACCAATGGAGTTTAAAGCTATTAATCATATCTAATATTATGGCTTTTATATTCATCTTACTGACAAGCAAGCAACTAATGTTCAAAAATTTAAAAATTAAAAGCGTTCGGATCCTGACCAGCATATCCCTGGTACATATCCTTTTCATAATGCTCTGTCCCGTTGTCCGTTATTACGAAGTATTTACACCTATTTTTATCATCAATATAATCGTTCTATCTTCAGAAGTTGTAGTTCTCTTTCTGAAATCTGCACTTAAAAACCACGATGGCTCTATTTTTCTATTGCTATCAATCTTAGCTATCGTTAACAGCACCCATTGGGGGTTGTTCAAAAATTCCGATCTGGTTAACGTTACTTATTATCCTTTCGACCTAATTATTGCCTTTTTATGCTTTGCGACTTTTGGGTTTAAGCGTTATTTCTGGAATACTAAGCAGACTGAAAATCTGGCACAAAGCCTGCAAAGAACCGTTACGCAAAAGGATGATTTCCTAGCTAATACCTCTCACGAGCTGAAAAATCCGCTGCATAGCATCATTAATATTGCTGAAACCGTCTTAGACAGTGAGAGAGACTCATTAATGCATCAGAACGCAAATAATCTAGAACTGCTAATTACCGTCGGAAGACGTATGTCTTTACTGATAAACGATCTTCTAGATCAATCACAGCTTCGTGAGAGCAACATTCAATTACAGTTAAGAAATGTTCCAATTCAATCCGTAGTTGTTGGCGTACTCGATATGCTCAAGTTCCTAACGGAAGGTAAGCATATTGCACTAATCTCAGAGATTCCTGACTCATTTCCATCTATTGTGGCAGATGAGAAAAGACTCATTCAGATTTTGTTCAATCTGCTTCAAAATGCTGTGAAATATACGAGTGTAGGCTCAGTTAGGGTCCATGCGGATATTCATAAAGGTGTGGTGCGCATCCATATTACGGATACTGGCATTGGAATGAACGAGGAAACACAGCTCAGAGCCTTTCAACCCTATGAACAGGGTGACTCAAGCGTGACAGCAATAAGTGGTGGAATTGGATTGGGGTTAAGTATTTGTAAACAGCTAGTTGAACTTCACGGTGGAGAGATTAGTGTAAAATCTTCACTTGGGAAAGGCTCTACTTTTACTTTTACTATGCCTCTATCCGATTCAAGCATTCAAAAATTCAATTTAGAATCCTCAACAGTGACTGAATACACGGACAAACTATCTCATATTACGCTATCCGAAATTAACAATACATCTGCTACTTCAACGGATGGAAGAAGACCTAAGATTTTGGCTGTCGACGATGACCCGGTTAATTTGAAAATCCTTACTAGCGTACTATCCATCAAAGACTATGAAATGGTTACGGTAACCAGTGGAATCGATGCTTTAACAAAACTGGATATTGATCAATGGGATTTAATCATTACAGATGTAATGATGCCCCAGATGTCCGGCTATGAATTAACACAGAGAATTCGTGAACGTTTTACCATAGCTGAGCTTCCTATTCTACTTCTGACCGCACGTAGCCAGCCGGAAGATATCTACACCGGATTTGTTTCGGGCGCGAACGACTATGTAATGAAGCCTATGAACGCTATGGAGCTAAGAGGACGGGTCCGTTCCTTAACAGATTTAAAACAGTCCGTAAATGAACGGCTTCGCCTGGAAGCAGCGTATCTTCAAGCGCAAATACAACCCCATTTCTTATTCAACACATTAAATTCTATATCAGCTCTGGCATCTTTTGATACACAGCGTATGAGTCACCTCATTGATGCCTTTAGCTCTTATTTACGTTTAAGCTTTAACTTCTTGAACGCTGAGCCGATGATACCGATTGAACATGAGCTTGAGCTTGTCCGCGCCTATCTGTACATAGAGAAAGAGCGTTTTGAGGACAGGATGACCATCAACTGGGATGTAGCAGAAAATCTACATTTTCAGTTACCTCCCTTGACCATTCAGCCACTCGTTGAAAATGCCGTTAGGCACGGTATATTAAGCCGCTCCAAAGGAGGTACGCTTTCAATATCGATCAAAGAACTAGCTGATGACATCGAGATTACAATCGCTGATAATGGTAAAGGCATGACTTCCAAACAACTTCAGCAACTGCTGGGCAGCCAGTCTAATGTAACCCGAGGGATTGGATTCCTTAATACACATAAACGCTTGTTACGTGTCTATGCTAAGGGTTTGCTAATTAAAAGCAAGGAAGGGCTAGGCACTTCAGTAAGCTTCATAATCCCTTCTGAAAAAAGAAATATGAATCGCAAAAATACCTAGTCACAGACAAACTATAATGAACCGAAATAAAAGTAATCATATATTGTTTTTTGCTAAAAAATACTATATTGAGTGGTGGAATAACAATGATTCAAGCAGTATTGGTGGACGATGAACGCCTTGCTCTCGTAAAGTTAGAATTCATGTTAAAAGAAATGGAAGCTGTTCATATCATCGCGTCCTATACAGACCCGGTTCAAGCTATACAAGAAGCTCCAGCCTTGGAGCCTGACGTTATTTTTATTGATATAGAAATGCCTGAAGTGAGCGGACTTCAGGCTGCCGCAATTCTGCAAGAGGTCTGTCCAAACGCTAATATCGTTTTCGTGACCGCATATAACCAATATGCAGTGGAAGCCTTTGAGTTAAATGCGATTGATTATATTTTGAAGCCCGTGCGACATGACCGTTTATTCAAAACAGTACAACGCTTGGAGGACAGATTGAGGTTTGCACCAAAAAGCACTGAGGTAGTACAAGAACTAACGATTCGTTGTTTTCAATCGCTGCGTTTTGAACGAGGAGGACAACCTTTAAACAATCTCCGTTGGAGGACTTCTAAGGCACAAGAATTGTTTGCTTTCTTGCTTCATAACCGCAACCGATTCGTCAGTAAAGATACCCTGATTGACCTACTATGGCCAGATTTCAACCTTAAAAAGGCTTCTACCCATCTCTACACAACCATTTATCAAGTACGGCAATGTTTAAAGCAAAGTGAGGTAGATCTGCATATCAGCAACGTTAGTGGCGGTGAAGGGTATACGCTTGAGACCGGGCCGCTTCTAATCGATGCAGCCCAGTGGGAGCACAATATTCTTGCACTCGAATCCATCGGAGAGGACAATTATGCAGAACATCAAAACGTATTTGAACTTTATTCAGGGGATTATTTTGGAGATTACGACTATTTGTGGGCAGAGGGCGAACGACAACGTCTGCGCACCATTTGGCTACACCATGCTATGGGAATGGCCCAGTTCTATATCGACAACAACAGAGTTCCCGAAGCTGTCACCGTGTATCAAAAGGTAGTACAGCTTCAGCCCTACTTTGAACAAGGACATTTAGGGTTAATGAAGGTCTACGACAGTATTGGGGAACGATCCGCTGTGGAAGAACAATACAAGAATCTGACGGACTTATTGAAAGGCGATCTTAGTATTGGCCTTCCTGCCGTTGTTCAAGATTGGTATGAACAATGGGAACTACATAACCTTAGAATACGCAGCAAGAAATAGTTTCTATTTATCAAAGACACCCGGATCTATTCGGGTGTCTTTATTGTTACGATATATTAATTGCTGCGTTTTGAAACTGCTAGTGATATTCTTACAAGCTACAAGCTATGCCCTATTATCCTAATTCCGGTAGATCTACGAAGGTAACAGCGGTATCTGAAGTGCTGTGCAATTCAAAGATGACAATTTCATTGTCGCCTTGCTTCAATAAAGGTCCCGGCACATACATTGTTTTCTGTGGTCCGATATTCCAATAGCGTCCAAGGTTGAACCCATTAATGAACACGACGCCTTTAGTCCATCCTTCCATGCTCAAGAACGTATCACAAGGTTCATCCACAACTAAGGTGCTGCGGAAGAAGCTAGGTTCCACTTGCTTGAATAGACCTTCAAACTGCAGACCAGATAAATCTGTTAATGGCAACGTATACGTCGTCCATTCTGACAGAAACTGCCGTCCATACCTTACCCCTTCGGTAATCCCCTTACAATCTCTCATATAAGGACCATAGTTGATGCGTCCTAAATTCTCTACAAGTATACTAACATGCAGCCCTTCGGCCGGAACCTCGAACTCTAATTTTACCTCTGGCTCTACACGATCTAAGGTTGCAGTGAGTTCTCCATTCAGAAAGACTAATGCACGATCATGTAAATCCTGGATGAAGAACTCCTCTTTGGGACGAGGTCCTGTAAGGAACGTACTATAATGAATAAACCCATAATCCTGACCCCATTTCTCCATCGGTTCAGGGTATGCAGAATGAATGGGTACAGAAATGCGATTCAAGTTTGCGGTAAGTGAAGCTTGCTCCTTCATCTCTACTCTTCCATATGCTCTCTTAGCAACAGGAGCTGGCAACTCAACGGGTCCGAGATCTGCATATTTGGAGATCACTTCACGAACTGCATAATATTTAGCTGTTGGCTCACCGGATTCACTCAGTAATGAATCATAGTCATAACTAGTAATTGTTGGTTCATAGCTGTCAAACGTATGCCCATTCGCTCCGTTGTAGAACCCAAAATTAGTTCCGCCATGGAACATATAGAAATTAACGGATGCGCCTAAACTAAGTATCTCATCCAATACCTTTGCTACATCCTCAGCCGGACGCGTATGATGCTCCTCACGCCAATGATCAAACCAGCCGTTCCAATATTCCATACACATGATTGGAGCCTCTGGTTGGTATTCACGGAGCTTGTTGAATGCTTCTACTGGACGTGATCCAAAGTTCACCGTCTCCAGCACACCTGGGACCATACCTCCCTGTAACATCGCGTCTTCAGGTCCATCGGAAGTGAATAGTAGTACATCTATCCCACGGGAAATCATGCTGTCTTTTAAATGAGTCAAATAGCGCTTGTCATTGCCGTAACTACCGTACTCATTCTCAATCTGCATAGCAATGATCGGGCCACCATTTGTACATAACAGTGGTTGTAATTTGGGGAGCAATACATCATAATACGCATCTACATGATCTAGAAATGGTTTATGGTAGCATCGAAGACGCATATCCGAATCCGCTAGCAACCAAGATGGCAGTCCACCAAATTCCCATTCTGCACAAATATAAGGTGCGGGACGAACGATGACATGCAGACCCAAATCTCCTGCCAGTTCAATAAACCGGACTACATCTGCCATACCTTCAAAATGAAGTTGGCCTTTCTTCGGCTCGTGTAAATTCCATGCCACATAGGTTTCAACCGTATTGAAGCCGCAAGCTTTTAATTTGATAAGACGGTCTTCCCAATGTTCCGGCAGAGTCCTAAAATAATGGATGGCTCCTGAGATAAGCCGTATCGCCTGATCGTTATAATAAAAGGAAGATCCTGAATAATGAAAAGTTGCCATATTCTCAACACCTCGTAATGGTATGATCACTTAAGTAGAATAACTTGCTATCGCTTGATTGATCCGCTCTCTTGCCTCTAAGAGCCATGTTCCATGATCCCTCGGGTATACAGAGAAGGTCAACGATGTGCTCAGACCCTCTTCCATAATGGCTATCGTTGCTTTCTTGCCAATTTTCTGCTCAAGTAATTCTAGTGCGCGCAAATCCTGCAACCCTTCATATAGAACTTCCAATCGAATGGATTCAATCGGGCCTTCTTCTCCCGGATAGACCAAGTAGGCATCTCCTGAGGGAAATGCATGCTCAGCGTCAGTCGTACGATAAGGGTCCAGCTGCTGATTCAATGAATATTGCGAGTACCAGAAGTTATAACCCCAATGCAAGAAGCCCTGTAATCCGAATTTATACAATTGAAACCCGATTATACGATTTCTAGCAGACGGCATGTTGAAAAACCGGTTGGATACTTGTTCACCTTGAGCGCAGCAATAGTACGTCCAAAGGTCTGGAACCTGATGTTCTAAGAACGGTTCAATATGCGTATTCGCAGGAATCGGCCTTTTCACCAGGCCCTGTTCATACAACTCCAATTCAGACAATGCGTCCATGATCGGATAACTTGATAAATGTTTATAAATGATCTCACTTGCAGCTCGGTACGATTCCAAATGTTCCTCTCCTGGTTCATCTGAAATATGGAACCAGCTTTGCTGGTCTATACCCTGCTCTTTCAAATATTGATCTAAGCAAGGTAAAAATTGATCCAAGAAACTATGGTATTCCGGCGAGGAGGCGTCCGTATCCCAGCCGAATAGTTGCTGATCTTCACCTTGAATGGTTACCATTATTTTTGGTGCACACTTTGCACCCCATTGAGTGAATAAATGAGAGAACTCAAAGTATTTGAAGCCAAGCCGGCGGCACATCGATACCCAACGAGTAAGCAGATCAAATCCGAATTCATAACGATCTCCCGCTTTAGTCACGGATATCAATTGAACCGTTGGACGTACTCCACCAATGGCTGTATCCAAAGGCGGTGTAAACAACGGAGTTAAGATCATGTTCATGCCATGCTTAACCATCGTATCTGCATAGAGTTCTATAAGGTCCCAATGCGCTTCACTAAATACTTTGACACCATACTTTGTAGCAAGACAATCCACATGGAACCATTCCGTATGAATTAACTTTTGCGGCGGTAGTGTTGCAGGGATGACGGTTAACTCGAATACATCCGATTCACCTAACATCTGCCCTTCAGATGATTGGAAGAGGACCTGAATAGAACGAAGCCCCGTACTCATTGATTCATCCAAGGTTATCGTCACCCATAAAGATCGCCATTGTCCCGGTATCGATGAAATAGATTGTTGATCCAGCGTATACAATGGATCTGGATATAATCCCGGCGTAGTTCTTAGCACATCTTCATCATGATTTTTGAAACAAGGCATTTCTGAGGGAACAAGTCCAACGGATCTTATACATATTAGATCTGGAAGCGATGATTTTATCTCTACTTCAATATTCTTTAGAAGTGTATCTGAGGTATAAGCAACTTGGAACGAAAATGTTTCTCCAACAAGTGCGGTTGCACTGCGATAGGATTCATGATTTGGCACTTCATCAGCAAATACCTTAACCAACGAACTTAATAACATCGTCTGAAATGGCTGCGGAGCATTCATCGTTGCTTCACCTCTTCATCTTTACAGACACTTTGTGCAAATTCTTTCAGAACAATACTGTTACCCTCGATGCGGGATTGCTCTGCTGCAAAAGCCATAAGGTGACTTTGAATGGAATGATTCGCTGATGTAAGACCTTGAATCTTCCCTTCCGCTCGAACCAGCTTAACAAAATCTTTGATTAACCCCATATCGCCGCCGCCATGACCCACATGACCACCTGCATTTTCGAACGAAATTCTCTCTACCTTACCGCTGCCAAAATGGATCACTTCAATTTCATTCTTCTCCATCGCACCGCGAATTTCTCCCGTGGTACCCATCAGCTTGAGGGTACGACTAACATCTTTGGTAAACGCGCTCATTGTAAATGCTATAGTTACGGAATTAGCAAATTCTAGATTTACCACTTGATGGTCGACGACATCATTATCACAATGATAGACACATCGTCCATAAGGTCCTTCCTGAAGAGCATTCAGGCGGGCTTCATAGCTTGGATCATCGCTAATTGCCGATGTAGGCCAATCTGTATCCTCCGTCAAATATTGATCAGGAGCATAATAGAGACATTTATCTGATGCTGGGCATCCATCTGTGCAACGTAGCGGGGCTCCTTCCGGCGCTTCACTAGATTTGAAATGAGACAGTGAGCCAAAGGAAGACACTCGAACACATTCTGAATCTGTTAACCAGGAAAGAATGTCCAGATCATGACAGGACTTAGCGAGAATCATCGGACTGGACTCATCCTTCTTGCTCCAATTCCCTCTTACGAAGCTATGAGCTTGGTGCCAGTAACCCACGTTCTCATTATGTTGAATGGACATCAATTGTCCGATCGCACCACTCTCCAGCAGTTCCTTGATCGTTGAGAAGAAATTGGTATATCTCAATACATGGCATATCGAGAAGACACGGTTCACTTTAGAGGCCATTTCCCCCATAAGTACACATTCCTTGGCATCAGGGGACATCGGCTTTTCTAGTAGCACATGATACCCTGCCACCAGTGCTTTCATTGTCGGCACATAATGCTGATTGTCTTGGGTACAGATAAATACCGCATCTGCTACTTTCGGGGACGCGAAAAAATAATCCCAATGGGTAAAGCACATGTCATCAGCCAGCTTATGTCTTGCCTTAAATTTATTTCTCCGCTTCGCATTCGGCTCTGCAACAGCTACTACTTGAAGCTCATCGGGGTGCTGAATCGCATATTCTGAATAATTAATTCCCCGCAGGCCCGCTCCAATTAAAGCAACAGTGACTTTCTTCATCGCAATCTGCTCCTTCATATGAGACTTTATGCTATGTCTTTATTCTATTTCTTTATTCTTTAACACTACCAACCGTCATTCCTTTTACGAAATACCTTTGTAAGAATGGATAGACTACCATAATTGGCAATGCACCCATGAATATTTGCGCCGTTCGGATTGTCTTCTCACTCAGATTCTCCATCACCTTGAGCTGCTCAATGGACATCGATGACATCTGGGCATTGATAGACATAATCAAGGTAGAAAGATAGGTCTGTAGTGGATAATGTTCAGGTGAATTCAGGTAAAGGATACCGTCAAACCAAGCGTTCCAATGCCCAACTATGGTGAATAACCCAATCGTTGCGATGGATGGAAGGGATATCGGTAAATAAATTTGCCAAAGTACTCTCCAATGTCCGGCACCATCAATCGTAGCCGCTTCATCCAATTCTCTTGGAATAGATCTGAAGAAGTTAAGCATCAGAACCATATTCCATACATTCAATGCACCTGGTAAGATAAGCGCCCAAATGGAATCGATTAAGCCTGTATTTTTCACAATGATATACGTCGGAATTAAGCCGCCTCCAAAAAACATCGTAATCGCGAATATCCATACATATACGGTTCTAAATTTAAACTGATCATTCGATTTGGAAAGCGGATAAGCAGTAATAAATACTAGAAACAAGTTAACTACTGAACCGAGCACTACTCGTTTTACGGAGACTCCCAAGGAACGAAAGAACTCTACCTTTTCTCCTAAATATACATAAGCATCCCAGGAAAATCCGACGGGCCAAAGCTTCACTTCTCCAGCCATCGCAGCTGTATTCGAGCTAAGTGAGATGGAGAGTAAGTGTACAAATGGGATAATGCCGAGTATGGTAATGAAAGTTAACAACAGCGTATTGAACACGATAAATAACTTTCTGCTGAATGATTGTTTATGTAGCACCATCTCCACCTCCTAGAATATGCGGTAATTATTAAATTTGTAAGCTGCATAGTAAGTTGTTGATACCATAAATAAAGATATTATCGATTTAAAGAGACCCACTGCTGCCGCAGGTCCAAATTGTTGGCTGAACATTCCCAATCGATAGACAAATGTATCTATTATATCTGCGCCGGCATATACAGTTGGGTTATACATAATCAATATCTGCTCAAAACCTGCGTTAAGAATACCACCGAGACCTAATACACTAAGTAAAATAATAATCGGTGCTATACCTGGAAGCGTAATGTTAAGCATTTGCTTCCATTTTCCTGCACCATCTACCTCCGCCGCTTCATACAGCGTCGCGTTAATTCCTGTGATGGCAGCAAGCATGATGATCATATTGTAGCCCATGCCTTTCCAGACATCCGAGCCAATGATAATCCCCCTGAACCAACCATTATCAAGCATGAACATGATAGGTTCTAAGCCCATAGAGGAAATTAAGCCATTAATAGGTCCATTCAGAGAGAATAATTCAATAATGACACCCCCAAGGACGGTCCATGAAAGGAAGAACGGGAGGAAAATGGCGGATTGAATAAAACCTGCGAACCATTTCTTAGTGATCTCATTTAATAATAAAGCTAGAATAAGCGGGACAAGCAGAGACAACACCATTTTGATGATGGCAATGACTAGCGTATTCCACAGCACTTGCTTGAAATCCGGTAAATTAAATACATAACGGAAGTTATCTAATCCCACAAAATCGGATTTGAAAAAACCGGATAACGGCTCAAACTCTTGAAACGCCATAACCAGACCGGCCATCGGTCCGTAAGCATAAATCAGTGTAACAATCACACCCGGTATTAACATGATATGAAGCGGAAATTCATTCTTCAGTGATTTCATAGATGCCCTCCTCACCAACTTACTCATTTTAAAACGGGAGGTGAGTCGGCTCACCCGACTCACCTCACCCGCTTTCTTGTCCCTATGATTTATTTCGTAGCTTCCGTGCTATACCATTCATTGACCTCATCAATAATTTCATTACCGCCAAGTGCCTTCCAGCTATCCACGAATTTATCGAAATCATCAAGAGAACCGCCCATGATAATCTTGGTAAAGGACTCTTGCATCAATTTATCCAGCTGACCGCCCTTTTCCACTACTGTTGGTGTAGGAAGACCATAAAACTCGTTGTATACAAATTGTTGATTTTCTTTAATTTGTCGTGTTAAGCCCCAGCCACCGTCTTTTGCAGCCCGGCTATAATATTGCCCCCAGTTTACACCTTTGGTAGCGTTAGATGTGTCGCCTGCCAGGAAGTCCTTAGTCGCTTTGAATGTATCCGCAACGGTCTTATAATTTGCATCGTCTATTGTAATTTCAGTCTGATTAGCATCAAGCGCTTTGTTCACTTCGTTGTAAATCGTATCAATATCAACAGGGTTGGCAATCCGTGGGTTAAACCAGTTGTATACATAGCCATCTGCCGCTTTGTTCTTATCCTTGTATTTCTTATTACCAACTTCGATGTAGAAATTGAGCATCTTAATCGCTGCTTCTGGGTTCTTCATCTTTTTGTTCACAACGAAAATTTTATTGCTGCGGATTTTTGGAACGAGTGATTTAGCTGGACCATCAATCCCTGGAAGTTGAATTGCAATCCAATCCGCCTTGGGATCTTTGTCTACGCTGGAGTTAAGCGGCCAGTTCGGATACCACCACTCTCCGTAGGAAATACCCACTTTACCTGCAGTCAGATCTTCTACAGCCTTATTCTCATCCTTTAGTGCAAACTCTTTATCAATAATTCCATCTTTATACCAGGCTTGTAGCTTACCAAGTGCAGTCTTCACTTCAGGTTGAATCAATCCCGGTAACAATTTGTCATCGTCGCCTTTAATCCAAGCCGATTGTTTATCTCCAACGGAAGGATAAGCACCAAATCCATTAAAGAAACCTCTGACATCAAATCCCCAGAAGAAGAGATTCTTTTGTATGGCTAAACCATAGGTGTCATTCTTACCATTCTGATCTGGATCATTATGTGTAAATGCTTGTGCAACTTTCTCAAGCTCATCAATCGTCTTCGGTGCCTGTAAACCTAGATTATTAAGCCAATCTTGACGAATCCATAACAGCTGTGTGGATAAGAAGGGATCTTCAAATGCAGGGATACCTAATTGCTTCCCCTCCGCACTGAACGTTTTCATCGCAAATCCACCATCTGAGTCCATATAAGCCTTTAGAGCTGGTGAAGCATATTGTGCATAAGCATCTGTCAGATCAGCAAGCATATCTTGCTTTTTAAGCTTCTCATAGTTCTTCTGATCAACTTCTATCACATCGGGTAGATCCCCTGATGCCATGGCAAGCGAGAACTTTTGCTCGAACTGGGCAGAGGGAACGGTCCATTTGTATTTCACTTCAATATTCATCATCTCTTTGAGATCTTTCAGGTAGGCATTTTGTTCCGGTGTTATTCCGCTTGGAGTTCTGGGATCTTCTGGTGGATTATATCCGAGTATTTCTGTAACAGTAACCGTATCAGGGTATTTCCCTAATGGATCAGGTGCTGTCGCGCTGTTTGTGGCACTATTCGTAGTGTTTTCCTTAGGCGTAGATGGTGCATTCGCATTTCCATTTCCTTGACTTCCGCATGCTGACAATAATGAAAGAATCATCGTTACTGATAAAACCATTTTCCATGATCTCATTTTCTTCATCTGAATGCTTCCCCCCTTTGTTTGCTGCAATTCTTGTAGTTAATCAATGTTCCTAGTTAATATTTTAGTCACAGAGGAAACCGCTTTCAATTTCGTTTTTTTTACATCACTTTCACTTTATTTACTCATTTTGAATTTCGGTATTCCTGTGGAGATAAGCCCATCTTCCGTTTAAAGAATGTTGTAAAGTAGGATGGTGATTCAAAACCGACCCGGATAGCGATTTCATTTAGTTTCAGAGTTGTATTCTTCATCAGCTGCAGAGCAACATGCAGCTTCGTCGACTGGATATACTCTAATAAATTTTGACCTGTCGTCTGTTTATAATAACGAGATAAATAGGACGGATTAAGATGCACCTCTGCAGCAATTGAGGTAAGCGATATATCTCCAGATAGGTTCTCCTGCACAAATTGATGAATTTGTTCAATGATTAGCGTCTTGAAATCTTCCTGCTCGATTCCTCCAGCTTTGTGCATCGTATCCTCTAGTTGACTTAGTTTCTCAAGGTCTAAGATAAGCATGTGCTGACCTAATAAAGCTCTCTTAAGAATCATAGAACGTACTGCTTCAACTTGAAGATGGATCGATTCCCAATGGTTAAGTAAATCCCCCGATATCCCGAATGAAACGCAGACACTTAGCAGCTCATCACACTCATTCTGTACAGGCTCTAATATCCCTCTCATATAAGCAACGATTCCAGACCAATTTACCCCTTGATCAGAATAGTCACTACGAAAGCGATTCAGCAACCCTTCATCTGGTTGAAGCAGCCATAGGAATACACGATCATCATAAATCACTTCTTCACATGCAATAGATGCAGGCAGGTGATCATGAAAAATACGCTGAACAGACGGAGGCATTTTAAATTTTGGATCATCTAATCGATCTAAGATACCAACAAGAAAGAACGAAGGACGATCTAATGCAATGCCGAACTCAACATCCTTGTAACGTACATTATTGAGTATAGAAGTAATAGACTCCCCGCTCAGCACCCGCTCCATCAGCTCTCTCTTTAGGAAGGAACTAGCGATTTGATAGTGCATTTGCGCCTTCTCCAATTGAAGTCTGCGACGGTTCTCCTCGTCTAGCTTGTCGACTGCTGCCTTCACAGCTTGGAAAATAGGTTCAATTCCTTCCGTTTTCAGAATGTAATTGTCCACATTCTTACGAATCGCTTCGTATACATAATCAAATTCACTGTATCCTGTAAGGAAAATCACCCGGCATAATGGCCAATAATAGACGATTTCGTCCACGAGCTGGAGACCATTCTTTTGAGGCATACGAATATCGCTAACCAAAATATCCAGTTTCGTTTTCTTAGCAATTTCAAGAGCTTCGCTTGAGGAGTAAGCTTTTCGTATATCCAGTTCAAATTCTGAGTTATCCTGAAACAGTTGGACTAATCCATTCACAATCACAGGCTCATCATCTACGATTAGTAATCTATACATAATCACACTTCCTTACTCTCGTATTTAACTATCAGTTCTACCCTCAATCCTCCGTATTTGCTGCGAGAGACAAACAAGCCACTATCTGGTCCGTACTTCAATTGGAGTCTATTATTAACGTTGATTAATCCCGTCTTCTCAACTTGTTTTAAACCCATCGCAAGCTTCTTCTGCAAGTGCTCTATTTCCTCATCTTTTAAAAGAGTGCCGCTATCTTCAATCGTGATAATTATTATTCCCTCTTCGCATTCGGCACCAATATAGACAACCCCGTTTCGGGAGTCGTCTTCGAAAGCATGCTCGAACACATTCTCAACAATTGGCTGAATAATCAGCCTCGGTACTAAAATCGCGTTCGCCAAAACGGGTATTTCTTCATATTCGAAAGAAATACGATTCGAGAAGCGAATACACTGAATTTCACAATAATCAAGCGCATGCTGATACTCCTTAAAGAAAGCCACCTCGTCCGATCCACTTCTCGTGATGTATTGGTAGTAGCTCCCTAGCTTTTGTGAGAGCTCAGCCGCACTATCGGAATCTCCTACTTTACACATCATGTAAATATTAAAGAAGCTGTTATAGAGAAAATGCGGGTTAATTTGTGACTGCAATTGCTTCAACTGCGAATGCTGTAGGGCAATCTTCTGTTCATAATTCTCTTCAATAGAACGCTTAAGTCTAGAAGCCATACGATTAAAACTGTTAAATATATAGTAAAACTCATCTTTGGTCTTTGACTCGATGACTAAATCAAGATTATCCGTTTCTACCATACGGAATGTCTTAACCAATTTGGATAAGGGCCGATGAATCATTAGATTTACCGAATAAGAATAAAGTACCATTACCACAATAGCGATGACAAAAGAGGCATATAGTAGTGTATTAAATTGACTTAAGGGCCTTGTGATTTCATTCTGATTCACATACATAATCAAGGATAGATTCAAAGAACTGATAAAGTTATGGGCAATAAAGTAACTTTTACCGTTCACCTTGTTTATTTCTGGGATATCGGAATTAAACTGATCCTGTTTGGTGATGAGCCTAAGCACCTCAGTAGACACTAACTGATCGTCTGTAGTAGATAGAATATTGCCCAGCTCATTACTTCCCAGAAATACCTCCGATTCTTGATATAAGGTTGCGATTTGATTTAGTGCCTCCAATAGCTTACCTTTTGAGATTTCAATATACGACCAAAGCTCCGCATTATCTCCTGTTTCTATAAGGAAAATCGCATCACCGCTCCGATAGAATGAGGGCTTCTGCTTAACGTTAAGTAACGAGGAAATTTTCTCGTACTCCATATTAGGAATGGCCGTGACCCCCGTCTTACCAGAGATCGTTTTGCCCAGAGACTTAACATATACCCCGGCGTTAACCACATATTCGCTTGAGGCAATGATCCGATTCAATAGATCTTCAGCATTACCGATTAATTCTACCTCTTCATACTTTTCTAAACTTTCACCTCGGAAACTAAGCTTCTGTATGTTTTTATCTTCTTGAAATTGTAATTGTTGATTGCGGATGAAATATATCTCTTTATCCAGTTGCTTGGAATAGAATGATGCCCCAGCCAGGGATGAGTCCAAAATTGCATTTTTGGTGAATGACATTCCCTTATAATTCACCCAAATATTCATCGATATGAGTGGAATCAGAAAGACAATAAATACGATGACGACTTTCTGATAGACGAACCATTTTACTTTTCCCGTAGCCAGCAGCTTCATTCTCTACCTCCGTATCTACTCATTCTGAGCCTGTAATAAGTTAGATGGCTTCTATAATTTCGCTTAAAGCTATAAAAAAGACCCGTAAAGTAGTCCTTTCCTCAAGGGAGGATTTTACGGGTAATGACTATTTTTTTAATTAGAGATAGACCATCATCATGTCATGCTAAGAAGACTTTCATCCCATCATAGGAAATGATGAAATTCTCCTCTGCTGTATTCTTAACTAAAGTATCATGCAACTCTGCGCTGTAGTGAGAGAAATGAGTGAGAATAAATGAGGTACTAGTATCACAACTATTTTGGTCAAACAATTTTTCTCTTACAATCCGACAACCGGAGATCCCCATATGATAATCATATCTATCCTCTAGCCCATAATTACAATCCAGACTAACAACATCCAGGTGCTTATCACGGAGATAATTGAAGGTTACATCACTGAATACACCGCTATCATTGCCGTATAAGAATCTTGTGTTATTCTGCTCTAGTAGATAGATAAAGCAATGTTCATCCGGCTTGTGATGGGCTGGCAATGCGGTTACTGTCACTTCTCCTAGAGTGAAGGGCATGAAAGGCTGTATGATATGAAACTCGTAAAAAGGATCTTCAATCGTATCGGTTCCATAATCATAGCGAAGAGCTGACTTCATCGTTTCTTCTACCGTTTCATTTCCGTAAATATGTATTTTTTTTCCACTCTCCTGCAGCTGACAATACCAATGCTCATGCCTCATCATGAGCTCTGCTGCTGCAAAATGATCAGTATGCGAATGCGTAACAATCAAATGATTAACTTGCCCCAAATCCAATTTGTAACGAAGCTTATTCATATACATGTCAGGTGAGAAATCCAGCAGCAAATCAGAGTTAATAAGCGCTCCTGTGCGAGCACGAATATTTTTCCCACCAAGCTCCATCGCCATAGAACAACGTTCACATTGACAAAATAAAGCTGGATAACCCTCGCTTGCTCCAGTTCCTAAATACATAAATTCCATGGTATCATCTCCCAGCGCATTTTATGATAGCGCTTACCTATTTTTGAAAAAATATATGCTTAATAGTGTCGCTGGCGCTACATTACGAATAATGAGCGAAAACCGCCTTTTCGTCAAGGTTCACTTCGAAGAAGGTTATGAAGCGCGCAGCCATAGACCAAAATAAAAAGCAAGGCTCCCCCAATAACAGGAGGAGCCTTACTTCGTTAACCTTTATCCTATGGGAGTTGAGTTCCGCCTGTCGCCGCTCGTAGAAAATCTACTTTTGGGCCAGCCCCCTTGTCATTACGATATATTAATTACTTCGTTTAAATCTTCGAGCTAACACAAATCCCACAAGGACTAGACTTCCACCTACTAAGTAAATAGGTAGCGCGCTGTCTTCTCCCGTCTTCGGAAGCTGAGTTGGTTTATTGCTGTTATCCCCTGGTTCTTTCACTGTACCTTTCGGTACTTCCTCAACATCAATCTCAATCTCGATTTCTTCTTCATTTCCATTCTCATCTGTCACAATGATCGTGAACTTGTCTTTCCCAATGAAGCCTGGGTCTGGTGTATATACCCACTTGCCATCTTTAGTAATGGTCACCTTACCATGATCAGGCTTATCACCGATACTTGGTAATCCACCTAGTGGAATTTCACCTTCAAGAGGAACTTCTTCAGTAGTAGTCTCCTTCTGTACAGGTGGTGTTGGCTGTGGAACAACAGGTGTATTAGTTGGCACCGACGTGATAGATGGAGTTGCTGTTGGTGTTACAGTTGGTGTTACAGTTGGTGTTACAGTTGGTGTTGCAGTTGGCGTTGCCACCACAGGTGTTGCGGATGGAGTAGCCGTAACGATGACTCCAGGCACTGGCGTCGAAGTCGATACAGGAAACGTTGGATTGTCTGGTGTCAACGTCGGTGTTACTGTCGACACAGGCGTTTCCGTCGGCGTTGTTGTTGGTGTCGGTGTTGTCGTCGGTGTTGGTGTCGACGTCGGCGTTGTTGTCGGCGTCGCTGTTGGTGTCGACGTCGGCGTCGGCGTCGGCGTCGGTGTTGGTGTTGTCGTCGGTGTTGGTGTCGGCGTCGGTGTTGGTGTCGGCGTCGGCGTCGGTGTTGGTGTTGGTGTCGACGTCGGCGTCGGTGTCGGTGTCGGCGTTAGTGTTGGTGTCGGTGCAACCGTCGGCACCGGTGTTACTGTCGGAGCGGGTGTTGCTGTTGGTGTTGGAACTTTATTCTTTACCTCAAGACTTATCCCGGTCGTCAAGGCAATAGTCACTTCATGTGGTGTTTGATCAAGAACATAACCCACAGGTGCTGTTTTCTCAATCACTACATATTTCCCACCGGTTAGCTTGGTAAATTCGATTATCCCATTTATATCCGTAGTACCGTCCTTTATCCAGACCTTATCGTTGTCAACAACGCGATATAGATCAAACGTAGCACCACTTAGTAGCTTTGCAGAATTATTAAAGTCTACTTTCGTAATCGTCAGCGGTCCTCTTACACCACTTCCTGTGCCAGAACCGCTGGAAAGCTTAACTGTAATTTCCTTGGTACTTTCATTTGTTATTACCTTAATGTTCTTACCATCAAAACTAACCTTATTGGTTACTTTATCATTGTTCTGTGCTGTAATCAGGGAGTCATATTTCAGAATATAAGCCTCCGAAATATCCTTTAGGAAGCTAAGCTCAAAGCTTTCCTTTCCATTGATATCCGCAGTAATCTCCAGCTTATAATCCTTATCTTTGATCAACTCTTGATTGGTTGCAGTTATAGTCCCATCAGCTTTAACAGTCGTTTTATAGACATGAAAAGTATTAGACAGTAGGATCTGATTATCGCTCGGAATATCTGTAATTACCGCTTCTTTTACAAAAGATTGGTTACGGTTGATGTTAACGGTCCAATGTATTTTATTGCCGTCCTGATCGCCGCCTTTATTAACATATTCCCCACCTTGTGGAATGCTAACAGTGGCTTCCAGTTTTGCGGATTCTACTTTCGTGCTGTCATATAATATAGCTGTATTTTTAATTTCATTTGAATCAATCGCTTGATCAGCGAATGTAGTTTTGAAAGTGACGTAGAACGCATAATTAATGGTTTTATTAAATGTCACCTTCAGCTCATTACCATTCAACTTCACATTATAATCAGCGGAATTCACATTAGCTTGAGGAGAGGGATCACCATCCTTCCCATATTCCCATTTATAAACTTTTACAGAATCCTCGTTGACGACTTGGCCAGCCGAAATAGTATCTACCAGTTGAGCTTGGCTTAACGTTTTCTGATTATAGTTGGCACCAATATTCCAAGTGATCTCTTTGGTTACAGCATTGTAGGACCCACTCTTTTTCCCATTGTTTTTAACTTCATCTCTTGAATTAAAGGTTACGGTCACTTCTTTATGCTTTGACTCCTGTACCCCGTTCACCGTTTCTTTCCAATCGAGTGCGCCTTTATTTGAAAATTGTGTTTTGCCCGAAGCCAGCCAATCATAGTTAAAGCTTGTTGTATAGGTAATAGTGTAAGGCTCATTAATTGAACCATCAAAAGTAATCACAAACCCATCGTTCACTGCAGCCGGATTATGATCATTGTAAACAACAGTATGAACGGTAGCAGTTCCACCTTTGGTCGGTTTAACCTTTAATGTGCCCGGGATAAGCGTTAATCCCGCATTGCCAAAAGTATCGGTCACCACTAAATTTTCCATAGTCTTGCTGTCATCATTAATTTGAATAGTCCAATCAATGGTCTTTGTCGCATAATTAACATTGCCATAATTCTTATGAAGAATTTGCTGTTTAATATCACGTTTTACAGTTTCCGATTTTCCATCATAAGTAATCTTGTTCGTAATTTGGGCATCATCATATATACGACCATTTGCTTTTGTCTGATATTCAATTCGATAGGCAGAACTTATATCATTGTTGAATTTCAGATCAAAGCCATTTAACCCCGTTGCAGTTGTTGGCGTTACCGTATATTCGCTTGAAGCAATTTCCGCGCTCTTGATCCCTTTACCCTTGCTGTCAATCGTTACTGGATAGACTTTAACAGAGGTAGGGATTAGATCTTGGGAGTTGTTAAACGTATCCTTTAAAATAGCATTCGCCGCTAAAATTGTTTTCTCATTGTAATTGAAATTAACAGCCCAGGAAAGCGTCTGAGTTGCCGCATCGTATCCAGTGGACTCTTTCGACAGCGGCTTGCCGCGCCCAACTGTAACTGTAGTACTAGCCTTCTTGGATATTCCTCCATCACCCTTTAAGACAGCTTCGTTCGTAAATGCAGTACTATCCACACCCGTACCGGTAATATCCGTTGAGAAGCCAATGCGGTATGCCTTTGTGATTGGGTTGTCTTTAAATTTCAACTTTAATTCTGCCCCAGTTGAATCTGTCACATCATACTTACTGCTATCTACTACATTTCCTTGACTCACTTGTCCATCTATTTTCACATCAAGCTCATAGACCACAATAGATACGGTATTTAAAGACAATCCCAAAGGAAGCTTGTCTGTAACCTCTGCATTGTAAACACTATCCAGAACCTTGTTCACATCAACCGTCCAAGCGATGCTTGTTGGGTTATAATACTGTGGCTTCGGTGAACCGTTTTTTTCTATCGTTGAGCTAACCTTTGGCTTAAAATTAAGCTCAATGGTTTGAGTTCCTCCCTGAATTGGGAATATTATTGTCTGCTTCGCAGAGCCTGTAATCTTTTTGGAGCTCAGTAGCGACCTAACTGTAAAGGTGCCCCCCACTTGATCGTGGGATTCAATATATTTGTTAAATGTGAATACAACTTTATTGGTATTTTTGTCGACTGTATAAGTCCCTACAGGCTCATCGTCAAAAATAAGATTACCATTCAAATCATTATAAAGTTCAAACTGTGTTGGAAGGTCAAACGTAAAGGTAGAACCCTCCTTATACCCATGCCCATCTGAAATTGCCCATGTATAGTTTAATTCCGAATAGGAATCAAGCTGATATACGCTTTCCGTAACCGTATTTGTGTATTTATCATCGGTGTATACTGCAAGCGTAACACTAGTAATGAGATTATCTCCAATCACAGTACCATTCCCACTCGCATATGCCTGCGTATTAAACCCGAAGCCAAAGCTATACGCCCATTGCGTCACAAGTAATAATACTATGAGCCATGCGCTTATTTTCTTTTTTGATAACATTTCGTGATTTCCTCCTTTTTCACCCTTTTATTATACTTTTCACAAGCTCTATCCTTTGGATCCAGTACTCTTATCCTCTATAATGACCTCCTTGATCTTTTCTCCTTCTACTAATCGCCATACTTACATTCATCTATTGTAAATAGTGTATCTATACATAATCTGAACAGAGTCCAGTAGAAGTCTTTTCCATACTTTTTCTTCCAAATAAAAAAACAGGGATATGCGATGTAAACTCGCATATCCCTGTCGTATCTAATGCTTACTCATCTAGATGTTAATAGTAGAGTAATACTACTTAGAAAAAATAAAAAATACATTGTACATTTTATAGACTAGCGTGATCACGTTTGGTGTAAGTTTTACGCTTCTCCAGAAGCTTGTTAAGTGCATCGATATAAGCGCGGGCACTCGCCTCTAGAATATCGGTGCTAAGGCCACGGCCCTGTGCAGCGACTTCACCCTGCGACAGTACTACATGAACCTCACCCTGTGCATCTTTACCACGGGAGACGGATTTAATGGAATAATCTCCAAGGGTAACTTCCTCACCCGTGGCTTTATCAATAGCATTGTAGATGGCATCTACCGAACCATTACCTTCTGCCTCTGCTACAATAGGTTCCGCTTCCGGACCATCGATAATCACCTTGGCGGCTGGAACAGCTTTATTGCCGTAAGTAACGAAAATCGTCTGAAGTCTGAATATTTCTGGCGTATCGATTAGTTTCTCTTCAATCAATGCCAAAATATCTTCATCAGACACTTCTTTTTTCTTATCGGCCAAGTCCTTAAACCTTGAAAAGGCTGTATTAAGCTCAGCTTCGGATAAATTATATCCTAGATCACTTAACTTATCGCGGAAAGCATGGCGTCCAGAGTGCTTACCAAGTACCAGCTTGCTCTCTTTAAGTCCTATGGTCTCCGGTGTCATGATCTCATAAGTGGTTTTCTCTTTCAGCATTCCGTCCTGGTGAATACCCGATTCATGAGCAAATGCATTAGCTCCTACAATCGCCTTATTCCCTGGGACTACCATACCTGTCAACTTGCTGACCAAGCGACTTGTACGAGAAATCTCGGATAACGTTAAAGAAGTTTTTGCGCCAAAAAATTCAGCACGTGTCTCCAGCGCCAATGCAACTTCTTCAATCGCTGTGTTTCCAGCACGTTCACCAATACCGTTAATCGTTCCTTCAATCTGATCTGCACCATTCTGAATCGCGGCTAGCGTATTGGCCGTAGCCATGCCAAGGTCGTTATGACAATGAGCACTAAGCTGTACACGTTCAATATCAGGCACATTTTCTTTTAAGTATTTAAAAATAGCTCCATATTCAGAAGGATTCAGATAACCTACAGTATCCGGGATATTAACAACATTAGCGCCTTCTCGGATAGCCATTCCGACCATTTCAGCCATGAAATCATACTCTGTACGACCTGCGTCTTCTAACGAAAACTCAAGTTTAGGGAAATATTTCTTGGCATATCGGATAGCAGATTGTGCAGTTTCCAGCACCTGAGCTTTATCCATCCGTAGCTTATGCTGGCGGTGAATAGGAGATGTGGCTAGAAAAATATGAATGCAAGGGTCCTGTGCCCCCTGCAATGCTTCTTTTACTGCATCAATATCTGTCTCTCTAGAACGAGAAAGACCGATTACGGTGACGTTCTTTACTGCTCTTGCAACTGCATTTACCGAAGCCAGGTCACCTGGTGAAGCAGCAGGAAAGCCCGCTTCCATGCGGTCAATCCCCAGCTTTTCCAGCTGGTAGGCGATCTCTACTTTTTCACGCGTGTTAAGGTTCACACCCGGCGACTGCTCTCCGTCTCGCAGCGTCGTATCGAACACATAAATTTTCCGCATGCAAAGCACCTCCCAAAGATTGTGCTAAAACCCTCAAATGCGGCTCGCATAGTCACGGCCGCATTTGAAGGTCACACTATTTAATCATAAGTATATATGATTACTTCTTAATCCAGTGCATCATTTCACGCAATTGGCTACCTACAACTTCAACTGGGTGAGCAGCTTCGTTGCGACGAGTAGCTGTAAGGAAAGCACGTCCGGATTGGTTCTCAAGGATGAAGTCGCGAGCGAATTTACCTTCTTGGATATCCGTCAGTACAGCTTTCATTGCTTTTTTAGTATCTTCAGTTACAATGCGAGGACCAGTTACATAGTCACCGTATTCAGCAGTGTTACTGATGGAATCACGCATGCTGGACAATCCGCCTTCATATACCATGTCAACGATCAGCTTCAGTTCATGCAGACATTCGAAGTAAGCCATTTCAGGAGCATAGCCTGCTTCAGTCAATGTTTCGAATCCAGCTTTGATCAGTGCAGATACGCCACCGCAAAGTACAGCTTGCTCACCGAACAAGTCAGTTTCGGTTTCTTCACGGAAAGAAGTTTCGATAACCCCTGCACGTGTACAGCCGATACCTTTTGCATAAGCAAGACCGATTTCTTTAGCTTTTCCAGTTGCATCTTGTTCGATAGCAATCAAGCCAGGAACGCCAAAGCCTTCAACATAAGTACGACGAACCATGTGACCTGGAGATTTTGGTGCTACGAGCAGCACGTCCGCATCTTTAGGAGCAACGATTTGTCCAAAGTGTACGTTAAAGCCGTGGGAGAACATCAAAGCTGCGCCTTTTTTAAGGTTTGGTTCCACTTCATTTTTATATACGGATGCTTGAGTTTCGTCTGGCATTAAGATTTGCACAACATCTGCACGGGATACTGCTTCAGCTACTGGCAATACTTCAAAACCGTCATTTTTTGCAGTTTCGAAAGATTTACCTTCACGAAGACCGATGACAACTTGAAGACCACTGTCACGAAGATTCTGTGCTTGGGCATGTCCTTGGCTACCGTACCCGATTACCGCAATTGTCTTTCCTTTTAATACACTAAGTTCTGCATCCTGTTCATAGTACGTTGTAACTGCCATTGTCAATATCCTCCTTTAATTTGAGACCCATCATAAAGAGCGGGTGCTTCAAGAGAACTGGATTCATACCTTATCAAGCTCCTCTTCAAGCTCCCGCTCTTTAGCGGGAAGTTCATTCATATCATATCAGATTAATGCAATCAAGCAGTAATCCATTAAAGTCGTAAAATATAATACTTAAGAGTTACCACGTACCATAGCCGTAACACCTGTGCGAGAAAGCTCTCTAATTCCATAAGGTTTCAAAAGCTCGATCATTGCATCAATTTTCTGTGTCTCCCCAACTACTTGCACCAGTATAGTGGTGCTGCCGATATCAACCACTGAAGCACGGAAAGTCTCAACTACACCCAAAATTTCCGGACGCTCACTTGGATCAGCATTCACTTTAATGAGAGCGAGCTCGCGTGCAACCATTGGCTTAGCTCCAAGATCAACAACTTTGATAACATCAATTAGCTTATAGAGCTGCTTCTCAATTTGTTCAAGGGTATGCTGGTCGCCAAGAGTAACGATAACCATCCGGGATAATCCAACCTCTTCGGACTGACCTACTGTAATACTCTCAATATTAAATCCGCGGCGACCGAACAAGCCTGACACCCGCTGAAGCACACCTGGCTGGTCATTTACGAGTACAGAAATCGTATGTCTTGTCACTGTTATTCATCCCCCATCAGCATATGATCGATGGTTGAACCTTGAGTTACCATCGGGTAGACATTCTCGTCTTTTGGAACAACGAATTCTACCAATACTGGACCCGGTGTTTCCAGAGCTTTCTGCCATGCATCACGTGCTTCTTCCTTATTCGTCGCACGTAGACCTTTCACACCATAGGCCTCAGCAAGCTTAACGAAATCCGGACTACCTGCAAGGTCTGTATAGCTATAACGTTTGTCATAGATAAGATTCTGCCATTGGCGAACCATTCCAAGCACTTGGTTATTAATAACAACGATTTTGACAGGTATATTGTTAATCGCACAAATCGCCAGCTCTTGGGAACACATTTGCATACCGCCATCTCCGTTAATCGATACTACCAACCGTTCAGGATGTGCCATTTGCGCACCGATAGCTGATGGGAATCCGAAGCCCATCGTTCCAAGACCACCTGAAGTAATCCATGAGCGCGGATGATTGAACTTGTAATATTGTGCTGCCCACATTTGATGCTGGCCAACGTCCGTAGTAACAATCGCTTCCCCATTAGTGGTGTCATTAATCATTTCAATAACCCATTGTGGTTTAAGCTCGGTCTCCGAATCTTTATACCGAAGTGGCTGATCAAGCTTTGACTGCGCGATATGCGTTCTCCAAGCATCAGCCTTAGATGCACGCCCAACCTCAGGAATCAGCATTTCCAGTACAGTTTTCACATCTCCTACAATCGGAATATCAGGTGATACATTCTTTCCGATTTCTGCAGGGTCGATATCGATATGCACGATCTTGGCTTTTGGCGCGAAGCCGTCCAGCCTACCCGTAACACGGTCATCAAAGCGAGCACCAATATTAATGAGCAAATCGCATTGCTGAATTGCATTATTTGCGGTATATGTGCCATGCATCCCTGGCATTCCCATCCAAAGCTCTTCAGCACTTGGGAAGGCTCCGAGTCCCAGCAAGGTTGTAGTTATTGGAATCTCTGTCCGTTTCACGAATTCGAACATAGCCTCATGTGCTCCGGAGTAGATAACTCCACCACCTGCAATGATAATCGGACGTTCAGCAACCTCAATCGCACGAACCAGTTTATCAAGCTGCAGTTTGTTTGGAACTGTACAAGGGTTGTAGCCACGAAGATTTACGGTCTTCACTGGTGTGAACAATGTCTTTGCAGCCGACACATCTTTCGGTATATCAATCAATACTGGACCTTTACGACCGGTATTCGCCACATGGAAAGCTTCATGTATGACGCGAGGGAGATCCTCAACATCTCTTACAAAGTAGCTGTGCTTAGTGATGGGCATCGTGATTCCGGTAATGTCTGCTTCCTGGAAAGCATCTGTACCGATCAGGCTTGAGAAAACATTACCTGTGATTACGACCAATGGAGTAGAGTCCATATATGCTGTAGCAATACCTGTTACAAGGTTTGTTGCGCCAGGACCCGAGGTTGCGATACATACCCCTGGTTTGCCACTTGCTCTAGCGTAACCGTCAGCTGCATGAATCGCACCTTGCTCATGACGTGTTAACACGTGATTGAAATCCGTAAAACCGTACAATGCATCATAGATGTACAAAACAGCTCCACCTGGATATCCGAATACTGTGTCTACACCCTCCAATACAAGGCTGCGGAGTAGTATTTCCGAACCGGTAATAACTTCCGGCTCCATCCATTTTTCTTTTAGCTGCTCTGTAGACCGTAATTCCGGTATTTGCGCGCTCATCAGTATTCCTCCTCCGATATTTAACATTCATTATGCAAATGACGGACCGTCCTCTATACATCAGCAAATAGTTATTTATAAAACAAAAAAACCTTCCGCCTCCCACGCACAGTATTAGCGCGTGAGGGACGAAAGGTTGATCTTCCGTGGTACCACCCATGTTTGCATTACATCTCGCGATGCAACGCCTTATCAGGTATACAAAAATCCATCGATGTAGGCAAGGGCCCTAATCTCTGTAACCTGAAGTCCGTAACGCGGACTAAACGATTCCCCCTAATAATTCCACCACTCTAGCCAGTGAACCTTTCAGGGAAACAGCTCCGAGGTGAGCTCGTATATAAGGGATTCCGGTGGAGGTTGCAGCAAATCCTCACACTCTCTGAGCAAAAGAGCCCTTAAAACTTCGTCCTCATCATTGCCGATACATGTATGTTCGTTAAAATGTTTAGACACATTATATGATTCCTAACACGGATAGTCAATACCCATATTTTTAAAATTGTCACAACTCCTGCTTCTACCCTCTCGGAACGCCTGCCCTTCTCCCAACATATGATGTACGACAATGCGTGGAAAGGGGACGCTCTATGATTCGTTATCGTCGACCGAAGCAGGATGACGTTGTTATTTTTGATTTAATCGAGCGACAGCTCGTTCCATTATCTCATCTGCCGCAAACTGAAATCACTAAAATCAAAAAGGATTTGCCCCGTCGTCTGGGACACGGAATCACCCTTGTCACCTGTCCCGACTATGAAAGCGATCCAAACGGGTTTGTCCATTTTTTGTTACATGGTGATTTACTCTACATCGATATGCTAGCCATTGCACCAGATGCTCGGCGAAAACACTTGGGAAATATGCTCATGGATCGAGCAGAAAGATTTGCACTTTCTCGCGGTTGTCATCGTTCTAAGGTATCCGTCGACCTAGGGAATGCAGCAGCGCTAGCCTTTTATCGAAAATTGGGCTACAGCGTAGCCCGTTATCAATCGCTAAGTTTTTGTTACGAGCTTGAGAAACGATTCTCCTAGCCAAAGCAGCACTTATCGGAACTTAAAAAAATCCAAAAGGTGGATATGGTGTGCCTCCGTACCCATAACCTCCATAAGGAGTTCCATATCCGTAACCGCCACCATAAGGTGTAGCTCCGCCATAGCCACCGCCATAACCTCCACCATAAGCATAAGGGGCAGTACCAACGGCGAGCAAATCAAACAACACTAATGGAATGATTGCTTTGGTTTGTACTTTTTTACCACTTACACGTTGCAAAATAAGACGATTTCCTGATACACGAAGCAGTTTTCCTGTAACCTGTGTGCCATCTTTTTTCACAGCGATGATCTGTTTGCCAATGAGCCTCATAACCTGCTTTTTCGTAACTGGTTTAGTCATAATATCCCCTCCAAAAAGTTTTGCAAACCTCTGATTTCCACCATCTTCAAAACAGTTTATTCGCACAAAAGAACCTTCGCCTGTACACTTGCCCTCTCCTCTTATGTTTATCCATATCGACCCTAACCAAAAAAGCCGCATTTCCGGAAAAAGTCCGGAAATGCGGCTTCGTAATGATATAAGTAAAAAATCGAAAAGATCTAGCGTTTACCAGGATCGTAAGGCTGACCTAATGCCTTAGGAGCAGCGGAACGACCTACAGCAGCTACAAGCACAATGACTGTCAATACATAAGGGATCATAAAGATGAACTCTTGTGGGATATCTTTTGACCACTCAAACAATTGAACATAGTTACGAATCGCTTGGGAGAATCCGAAGAATACCGCAGCACCAAAGGCACCGAGCGGATTCCATTTACCAAAGATCATCGCTGCAATCGCGATAAAACCTTGACCAGAAATCGTATTATGGCCAAAAGTTCCGGTTGTAGTTAGAGTGATTGTAGCGCCACCGATACCAGCCATCAATCCACTAAGCATTACACCGATATATCTCATCCGGTTAACCTTGACACCTAGGGTGTCTGCAGCACTAGGATGCTCACCTACTGCACGTAAACGCAGTCCAAATGGCGTTTTAAACAAAACAAAATAAATAACGATAACCAGCACGATGGCTAGATAAGTGGTCGGATAGGAATTGAATATCCCTTCACCGATCACTGGAATCTTGGAGAGTCCAGGAATTGCAACTTTGTTAAATCCATCGATTAGCGGAGTTTCAGCAGATCCATCAAATAGCAGCTTTACCATGTAAAGCGTACTACCTGCGGCTAAAAAGTTAATAACCGTACCACTGATCGTCTGATCTGATTTAAAGGTAATAGATGCAACCGCATGAATCAGTGAACCAAGTACTCCGACGGCCATAGCACATAGTACGCCAATCCAAGGCGCCCAGTCACCCATCCCAGCATCTTGAGCATAATAACCACCTACTGCTGCTGCAAAGGCACCAAACATCATCAAACCTTCAAGTCCAATATTTACGACACCGGAGCGTTCAGAGAAGATGCCGCCAAGTGAGGCAAAAATAAGCGCTGTGGAAAAAACAAGCGTTGTATTAAGCAGTTGACCTAACGTCTGCAGATCCATCTATAACACCTTCTCTTTCTTGCGCTTGAAGTAAAAGGGCTTAAGCACCCAGCGTACAATCCCTTGTGCCGCAATAAAGAATATGATTGAACCTATAACGATACGAATAAGCTCCGGAGGAACATCTGCAGCAAAACTCATTCCCGCAGAACCATAAGTCAACGTACCATAGAGAATCGCAGCTAGAACAACACCAAGTGGATGTGTTAAACCAAGAAGAGCTACTGCGATACCATCAAATCCATATCCTGGTGATGCCGCGAACACAGATTGATAATGGAATACACCCAGTACCTCTCCTGCTCCAGCCAACCCTGCAAACACTCCGCTTATGAACATTGCTTTTACAACGTTACGGCCAACATTCATACCTGCGTACTCGGCAGCATGAGGATTGTAACCAACAGCACGCATTTCATATCCTTGCTTAGTCTTCCATAAGTAGACATAGAAGAATACTGCTGCAGCAAGGGCGATAGCTGTTCCCCAGTGCAGACGTGCATTGTCAAATAACGAATTCAAGAATGTCATGGAAAGAGAAGCTGGAATATCCTCGGAACGATTCTGTCCCGGAAGTAATAGAAATGCTCTTACAATATAATTCGACAAGTATAGAGCAACCCAGTTTAACATGATTGTGGTAATAACTTCATTAATCCCACGTTTAGCCTTCAAATAGCCGGCGATACCAGCCCACAGACCTCCACATAACCCAGCTATAATAACAGCAAGCGGAACTAAGATGAATCCTGGCAAGGCTGCAAATTTAATACCCACCACGGTCGCAGCCGTCATACCAATCATCACTTGTCCATCTGCCCCGATATTAAACATCCCTGAACGAAATGCAAAGGCTACGGCTAAACCAGTGAGCATTAATGGCGTCATTTCGCGCACGGCTTCACCAAAGTTGTATAAGTTACCAAATACACGTGAGAACAGTGCGGAGTAAGCAGTTATCGGATCATAACCACCCATAAGCATAACTATTGCTCCCACAAGAAAACCAAGTACGATGGCGACAAGAGGAACGATATAGCTGTCAGTTGTGAAGATTTTTTTGAACTTATTCAACTGCCTTACCTCCCCGCTTCAAGCTGCCTGCCATCATAAGACCCAGTTCCTGGTCATTCGTATCCTGCGGGAACACTTCACCGACAATTTTGCCTTCATAGATAACAGCAATTCTGTCTGATACATTCATAATCTCGTCCAATTCAAACGAAATGAGCAATACAGCTTTTCCTTGGTCACGCTGTGCAATGAGCTGCTTTTGAACAAACTCGATAGCCCCAACATCTAGACCGCGTGTTGGTTGTGCTGCAATAAGTAATGTCGGATCTTTATCTATTTCCCGAGCAATAATCGCTTTCTGTTGATTTCCGCCGGATAAAGAACGTGCTTTGGTCTGAATTGAAGGTGTACGCACATCAAACTGCTCCACAAGACCTTCCGCATACTTATCAATGACATCATTTTGCATAAAGCCGTTTTTGTTATATGGACTCTTATAGTAAGTTTCCAGAACCATATTCTCACTTACTGAGAAGTCAAGCACCAAACCATGCTTATGACGGTCTTCTGGAATATGAGACACATTCATCTCCGTTATCTTGCGCGGGGATAAATTAGCAATCTCGTTCCCGGACACCTGAATAGAACCAGAATCAATTTTACGCAGACCCGTAATGGCCTGAATCAGTTCACTCTGTCCATTGCCATCTACACCGGCTATTCCGAGAATTTCTCCGGCTTTCACATCAAAGCTAAGACCGTCGAGCACCGAGACGCCATCTTTACTCTTACTGTTCACATCCTTCAGCTCGAGTACAGTTTCACCAACCTCAGGGGCCTTCTTAGCTACCTTGAAGGTTACGCCGCGTCCAACCATCTTCTCAGCCAGTTCATTCGGATTAGTATCTGCGGTATTTACTGTATCGATTACTTTTCCTCGTCTAATAATGGTGACCCGATCAGATATTTGCATAATTTCTTTAAGCTTATGCGTAATCAGGATAATCGATTTTCCCTCTGCAACAAGCCGCTTCATAATCGCCATCAATTCCGTAATTTCTTGAGGCGTAAGTACTGCAGTCGGCTCATCAAATATGAGAATATCCGCTCCGCGGTACAGGGTCTTCATAATTTCTACCCTTTGTTGCATACCAACAGAAATGTCATGAATAACGGCATTTGGATTCACTTGCAGGCCATATTGCTCCGATAGCTTCCGAACCTGTTCCGCAGCGGATTTATAGTCAATTTTAAGACCTTTCTTCGGTTCCATCCCAAGAACAATATTCTCGGTAACCGTAAAAGGCTCCACGAGCTTGAAATGCTGATGCACCATACCAATACCAAGCTCGATCGCTTTATTGGGATTATCAATTACAACCGGTTTCCCGTCGATTTCAATACTTCCTTCATCCGGTTGATACAATCCAAAAACGATATTCATTAGGGTTGATTTACCTGCACCATTCTCACCAAGCAGTGCAAGAATCTCACCCTTCTTTAACGTCAAACTAATGGAATCGTTAGCAACAATACCGGGAAATCGTTTTGTGATTTGCTTCAACTCTACGACAGGAGCCGCAGCACTCATGGAATCACCCTCATCACAGAATATATAACTACCATGTAGACACGGATGTACCGCCCTTTTCAAGACGGTATAACTGTGTCTAACTTATCATAACCAGTGCTTTAACAAGGAATAAGGCCAGCACATAACCGGCCTTATTCCTTATTGCTTATTTCTTATTGTGATCCGATAAATAAAAGGGAGATCTTACTCGGTAGGAACTGTAATTGTTCCATCAATGATTTGTTTTTTGAAATCTTCAACTTTAGCCAAAATCTCTTCAGAAACGTTAACTTTAGATGTATCAGAGATACCTACACCATTGTCTTTCAAACCAAGAACAGTTGTAGTACCACCTTTGAAAGTACCATCGATTACTTCTTTGGAAACCTTCTTAACAGCTTCGTCAACGCGTTTGATCATAGAAGTCAAAGTTACGTCTGTACCAAATTCAATGGATTGGTCTTTGTCTACACCGATAACCCATACTTTAGCACCGCCAGCTTTGTTACGGGATTTAGCTTCGTTGAAGACGCCATTTCCTGTTGCACCAGCAGCAGGGAAGATGATGTCATTACCATCGTTATACAATGTAGCTGCAAGGGATTTACCAGTATCCGGTTTGTCGTATGCACCTGCATAAGTAATAGTAACTTTTGCATCAGGTTTAACTGCCGCAACACCAGCTTTGAATCCTACTTCAAAACGTTTGATTACCGGGCTTTCCATACCGCCAATAAAAGCTACTTTGTTAGTTTTTGTAGTCAAACCAGCAACCACACCAACCAAGAAGGAACCTTCATTCTCAGAGAAAGTAACGGATGCTACGTTAGGAGCCTCTACTACGCTATCGATAATTGCCAAGTTAGCGTTGGCGTTCTCACCAGCAACTTTCTTAATTGCGTCGCCAAGATCAAAACCAATACCCCAAGTCAAGTTATAGCCATCCTTAACGAATTGGTTAAGGTTTGGCTCATAGTCAGCATTGGATTTACTTTGCAAATATTTAACGGAAGAACCTGTTTCTTTTTCAAGAGCTTGTAGTGCTTCCCATGCGGATTGGTTAAACGATTTATCGTTTACGCCACCGATGTCAGTAACCATACCAAATTTGAAATCAGATTTTGCGGCATTTGTTCCGCCATTTGTTCCTGCATTCGTCTCGCCATTTGCAGCATTCTTAGCGTTGTTGTTTCCACAACCAGCCAAAACAACTGTTAATGCCAGCATCATTACAAGAGATAGTTTGAAGACTTTTTTCATTGAATGTGATCCCCCTTAAAATATTGGATGTCATCTGTGTTCTACTTGGACATTCCATAGATCAAATTATAACTGCAATAAAATCTAAAATCCAGTCCATAAATGACCTCAGGTCAATAATTATTTGTACTTTTTCGTAAGTAACCGCTTTCCATGACACGACGTGTTATCATCATGTTTGAATGATGTTAGAAAACCTTATTTATCTTTGTATAGTATTCCAACACAATACAAATATTATTGCACACTTATGTGTTTTCTATTATTATGATTGCTTAGTATTTGCATTGAAAGGAAGTTATCAGATATGACCGATGAAAAAAATCCACAAACGATGCCGGCTTTTAAATATTGCCGTGAATCCCGCGTTTTCAAAACCGGACGTGTTTTCCCTAATGATGTTAATAATCACAAGACATTATTTGGCGGCAAGCTCATGAGCGGCATTGACGAAGTAGCCTCCATCTCCGCTATGCGCCATTGCCGTGCCAATGTCGTCACAGCCTCTACAGACTCTGTTGACTTCTTAAGACCCATTCGACCTACAGACTCCGTATGCTTCGAATCCTTTGTTTCTTGGACTGGGCGTACAAGCATAGAGGTATTTGTAAAGATCATTTCAGAAAATTTATACACTGGTGAGCGCGCCGTCGCCGCCACTTCATTTCTCACCTTTGTCGCAGTCGAGGAGGATGGCACTCCAACTCCGGTTCCTGCCATTATCCCAGAGACCGACGAAGAAAAACTGATCAACGAATCAGCAAATGAACGTTCTGAGTTGCGCAAAGTGAGAAGAACCATCAGTAAAAAACTTGCTGCTGAGCTCAATACAATAAAATACTGGGAATAACTCTGCCTAAAGCAGAGTTTTATTCTCATTTTTATTGCGGCAGAGAATTCTCTCGCCATGTTGCACACTTCATACCACACAAAAAAGCACCGCTGCATGGGCAACCCGCAGGCGGTGCTTTTCTATTATGTCACAACACTTACGCGTTGATTTTCTCTTTAGCAATACCAGCCAAGGAGTTGAATGCGTTAAGATCATTTACAGCCAGATCAGCCAGCATCTTACGGTTAACTTCTACACCAGCCAATTTCAGGCCGTATACAAGTTTGCTGTAAGAAAGACCGTTCAAACGAGCTGCTGCATTAATACGAACGATCCACAGTCTGCGGAAGTTACGTTTAGTTTGACGACGGTCGCGGTAAGCGTAAACCATCGATTTCATTACTTGTTCTTTAGCTGTTTTAAAAATGCGGTGTTTAGAACCGAAATAACCTTTTGCCAATTTCAACACTTTTTTATGTCTACGACGAACTACAAATCCGCCCTTAACTCTTGCCATATTAATAAACCTCCCAAAAATGTGTGATAAACTATTTCAAGTTAGCCAATCCTTGTTTCAAACGTCTTACATCCCCAGGGGCCATTACTGGATTACCGTTCAGAACGCGCTTAGCGCGTTTAGATTTGTGGGACAGCAAGTGGTTTTTGTGAGCTTTGTAACGTGTTACTTTACCAGTTCCGGTAATTTTAAAGCGGCCTTTCAGGCTGCTATGTGTTTTCATCTTAGGCATGGTGTTTCCTCCTTGAATATTATGCGGCGCCAAATTGCAGATAAGCAAGTGACTCCATATTTATTGGGCTTTAGGAGCCAAAATCATAATCATGCTGCGGCCTTCCAGCTTAGGCTGGCGCTCAACAACAGAAATATCAGCCACTTCGTTTTTAACACGCTCGAGGATTTTCTGGCCGATATTCGCATGAGTAATCTCACGTCCGCGGAAACGTACGGAGCACTTCACTTTATCGCCTTCACCCAAGAACTTGATCACATTGCGGAACTTGGTTTGATAATCATGTTCCTCAATGTTAGCACGGAACCAGACTTCCTTGATATCAACGATCTTCTGGTTCTTACGCGCTTCCTTCTCTTTCTTCTGCGTTTCATAACGGAACTTGCCGTAATCCATGATGCGGCATACCGGCGGCTTAGCCTGCGGTGCTACATTGACTAAATCTAGATTAAGATCGATCGCCATTTGCAACGCTTCGCGGATCGGTTTAATTCCGATTTGTTCGCCTTCCGCACCAACCAACCGTACCTCTTTGGCCCGAATTTCATCATTGATCATATGTTCCTTACTGATAACTCTCCACCTCCGGATCTTTTTAACAACTTTACTGCCATACTCCATAAAAAAGGGGTGCCGGTAACACCCGACACCCCGTGTTTGATCAACGTTCATGAACATTAACATTCATAAAGCATTGAGATCAAAACCAGCCGGCGAATATGCCAGTCAGGTGAGAAGCAGGTGCTTCTTCTTGCAATCCCTATGATTTGCGTACTTGAATACTATACACCACTCCAAACGGAGTGTCAATTCTTTTATTCAACATTCTGAAATGTCTTAAACCTGCTTGCTTTGCACTTCTTCAAGTCTTACGACACGCGTATGCTTGGTATGGCTCCACTGCTTGTTGTTCTGCGTGAAGAACGCATAGAACGTAATAGGATACCAAGAGATCAGGTAAATTGGGAAGAATACCAGATAAGCGTACACCTTCTTAAATTTAACCTTCTCCAAAGCCATCGCGATCCCAAAGGTCACCAGATTCAAACCGATCGCTAGGAAACCGAGCCAAACTGGCAAGCTTCCGTAAATATTAGCGATATTCGGGCCGTTAAAGAGAGCCATATCTACCCACATTACCGCCGTCATCAAGAAAGTGAGCAAAACAATGTACACATTTGCTCCATAAAGAGCAAGGTCAAACTTCGTTAAGCTACGTTCTTTAATACTTTGCCAAAGTAATGGGAAAAAATAACGACGAGCTACAGTGAAGTGTCCTTGCATCCAGCGCAGACGCTGTCTTGAAGAGGCCTTGAAAGTTAGAGGCTTCTCATCAAATACCTTTGCGTCATAGTTGAACTTAGGATATACACCATGTGATGCACTGCGCATCGTAAACTCCAGATCCTCAACCAAGCTTGTAGCTCCCCAGCCCATCTCTTTAAGGAGATTGGTCTCGAAACACATTCCTGTTCCGCCAAGGAAGTTCGCCATATTCAAATTATGGCGTGAAAGTTGCCACAAACGGTTAATATACCAATACGAGACACCATACGCTGCAGTAATCCAGGAATCTTCTGGATTCTTGGTATCAATATAACCTTGAATAACACGCGCTCCTGAACAAAGATCATTATTCATCTCCATTAGGAATTCAGTATGTGCCAGGTTATCGGCATCAAACATTACAACTGCGTCATATTGACGCGGCATGCTCCAAAGCTCCTTGAGCATCCATTCAATGGCATAACCTTTACCACGTAGATTCGGGTTCGTACGGACACAAGCATTCATTCCGTGCTCTCGAACAATACGAGCTGTACCATCTGTACAATTGTCACAAATTACAAATACGTCAAACAGTTCTGAAGGATAGTTAAGCTGCTTCAGGTTCTCCATTAACGCGCCGACGACTTCTTCCTCGTTATGTGCAGCAACAAGTACTGCAAATGTTTTTTCTGGCTTATACTTTGTCTTTGTCTTTTTCTTGTGCAGACCAAATAACGAAAAGGTAAACTGATATACTGCGATTGCTGCCAAAATCACTTGGAGCGTAACAAACAGTGCGTCTGTCATGACCTTTTGATGCCCCCTTTTTTCACTCTCGGTGTTCTTTTTTTTCTCTCTAGTTTGCTTGACGTTCCTTCTGACCCTTTTGTTGCATCCCTTAACAATAGACCAAGAGTATTCTTATTCTAGGCAGACTTCACAATTTTTATATGTGTTGTTTAAAAGAATTGTATGGATTCCATTATTTCGGATCCTTATTTATCTCTTACCCTTTTAAACATGTTTAGTCCGCTTGAATCATTGTACGGCGTTAGCGGCTCTAAGTCAAAACTAGCAAATTTCTAGCAAAACTGAGCTTTTCCTTGAAATGGACTACCTTTAAAAAGTATGATTAAGACAGATCTAATGCAAAAGAACGGACTGCTCATAAGCACCTGTTATTGGTAGCCGACTGGCGGAGGGACAAGATATGAGACATTTATTCATGAAGCTACATCTCTGGGAGCGGCACCTTTTTAAGTGGATCAACGGACGAATGCATAATCGTTTTCTGAACTTTTGGCTCTTCTATCTCACTCATTTGGGTGGAGCTACAAGCACAATTGTTATCAACATATTGATATGGGTACTTGCTCCTCAGCCATGGAGAACCGCTAGCCTGCAAGCAATGACGGCTCTAGCTGTTAGCCATTTGCCAGTTGCTGTCGCCAAGAAACTGTATCCACGCATGCGGCCTTATCTGGCGTTACCGGATACGAACACATTTCGTAATCCATTAAAGGATCATTCTTTTCCTTCTGGTCATACTACAGCTATCTTTGCTTCAACGGTCCCATATATGGTAGCATTTCCTGCCTTGACCGTTATTCTGCTGCCACTGGCCTGTATTGTCGGGTTTTCACGCATTTATCTGGGATTACATTATCCATCCGATGTCTTTGCAGGCTTAGTGATCGGAACCAGTGTTGCAGCGGGCACCATAGCCTTATGGATCTGAAGTATATATGGTTAAACCGGGAAAACCTTTGAGAATAGGTGAATCAAAATTGCAAAAAAAAAGAATTTTAATACTTTCAGAAGGCTTTGGAGCAGGACATACTCAAGCAGCTTATGCGCTGTCGAGCAGTTTGCGCCAACTGTCACCTAATTTACAAACGAAGGTGCTAGAACTTGGGAACTTCCTAAATCCCAAAATGGCCCCCATTATTCTGTCCGCTTACCGTAAGACGGTAACGACTCAGCCAAAGCTGATGGGGTATGTCTATCGTCACCAAAAATCATTTAATCGTCTTACCACGCTTGCCCTGCATCGTATATTTTATACGCATACCAAAAATGTTGTCATGCAGTTGAAACCTGACGTTATTGTCTGCACACACTTCATTCCGGGTGCTGTAGTATCTCGTCTTAAGAGAGTGGATCCCACCCTAAAGGTGCCACTCGTAACTGTTATAACGGATTATGACGCACATGCCAGCTGGATCAGTCCAGAGGTAGACCGTTATCTGGTATCAACACCAGAGGTTAAATCCAAATTGCGTATGCGAAACATTCCTGCTGCGAAAATTCAGGTTACAGGGATACCCGTACATCCTAACTTTTGGCAGCACCCTGGAAAGCAGGAGATTCGACAGCAATTCAATCTCAAGGATATGCCAACAGTACTAGTCATGGGCGGCGGCTGGGGGATCATGAACGATCAGGTTGTAAATGCCTGTCTGGCGGAATGGCGTGAGAAGATTCAGATTGTTTTCTGTCTCGGCAAGAATGAAGAGCTGCTTCAGGAAATGAAAGAAGACTCACGTTATAATCATCCTAATATTTCCTTGATCGGTTTTACGCGTGAGATTGACAAGCTGATGGAGGTGTCCGATCTGCTCGTCACAAAACCGGGTGGAATGACCTGCAGTGAAGGGCTCGCTAAAGGAATACCGATGCTTTTCTATAACCCTCTGCCCGGGCAGGAGGAGGAAAATTGCCGTTATTTTACCGCAGCAGGTTTCGGAGAGCCGATTGAGTCTTTAGACGTAGTCATAATGTGGATGGAGCGTCTCTTAAACAACTACGAGGATGTGCAGAATAAGCGAAAACTTCATCTCGAGGAAATCGCCCGTTACCACCCATTGCAATGTGCTCAGAGCATTATCGAATTATTGGAATAGTTAACAAAATAAAGCAGCAGCCTCCAAACCACTTGGAGGCTGCTACTTTATTATTGAAGCATGTCTTTAGGAGCAGTGCTTTGTAACTACAACCGGTATTTGTCCAAACGGGTAGCTTGATACTGCTTGAGCGCTTCCGCACCTACAATGGCCTCACAACGATGGATATTCACGCCGCGTCCGACAAATTTCGTCTCGTATTCTGTCATAATATGATCCTCATTTATGATCCCGTCCGCATGTAGGTCTAACGAGATATTTTTCATCTGTAAACCAAAGTCCGCAAATGCATTTAATGAGAATTCAAATAGGCTTCGGGAATCTGTTTTCAAATGAATTTCACCTAAGTCGCTTAGCAGCCCCCGATATTTGTCAAGAAAACGCGGGTGTGTCAAACGACGACGAGCATGCTTACTCTTCGGCCACGGATCACTAAAGTTAAGATAAATTCGTTCCAGTTCTCCTGGAGTAAATACTTCCTCTGCATAATCAATATTGGCGAGTGCCAATTTCAGGTTAGGCGGCGTCTCATGACCTGCCGGCTCCCATACCGCTCTAGCCTTATCTCCAGCACGGCGGATCAGCTCATCATACATATCAACGCCGATAAAATTAATATCGGGATATTTAAAGCTCATTTGACTGATAAACTGTCCCTTGCCCATTCCGAACTCCACATGGATCGGATGATCATTTCCAAACAGCTTGGACCACTCACCTTTATAACTCCGAGGGTCTAGAATGACTAGATCGGTCTGTTCTTCCAAACTTTCACGTATTCCTTTTCTTCCGCGTAAACGCATAGGTATTCCTCCGATTATCTCTTATACGATAACTGTCACTTGCAATATTGTGCCGAAATTGTCCCGAAAAGTAAAGGGATTGGGGTAAAAAAGAAAAAGGAATTCTCTGGTTCAGCTCTTAAATGAGCTATCCAGGGGAATTCCTTCGTTGTGTATATTTGGTATTAAGGCTCATTCTTATCCGGTAGATTAGGATCTACTTTGTGTTTGAGCTATTTGGCAAATGTCTTTTTTTCGAATGCGCTGCGAATTTTACGCTGTGCATCAGTCTTGATCTTAGGGTTGCCGTTAAATTCCACGCCTGTTAGTGCAAGGGCTTCATCTGGCGTTAAGTGGACTTCAATCGAATCTTTACCCTCAGCATATACCGTTTGAGAATTCATTGCTATCACCTCACGGTTATTATTATGGATCGGACGACACGAAATTATGAACTCCTGGCTGAATTTCTTTATGCCACAGCAGCGTTTCACACTCTGAATATAACATACTATGTAAGCATTTTCAAGTTGAAAGCGCCTTACTTTCGGCCTATTTTCATGCCAGTACCGTGAGTGAATGTTACGCCGAGCTCTGTTTTTTGATACAATGTATTGGGTTATAAGAAACGGCTGCGTGTTCTTTTATAAAGGATGCCATCCGTCTCAGAAAAATATAAGGATAAGGATACTTATCCATGTTTATATTTTCAGAAAGGAGCTCCTCGTGTCTAATCTTCAATACACTACTCCTCCGCAGCTTTGGGGAGATAAACGTTTTCATACCTGGAATTACGAAATGCGTGAACATTTGAACACCAAGGTATTCAAAGTTATGCTTGATGCTGGCTTTACCTGTCCCAACCGTGACGGCTCCATCGCTAAAGGCGGTTGTACATTTTGCAGTGCCAGAGGTTCTGGTGATTTTGCAGGAAGTCGCCGAGATGATCTCGTCACCCAATTTAATAACATCCGTGATAAGCAGCATCTTAAATGGCCAAACGCTAAATACATCGGATATTTTCAGGCCTATACGAATACGTACGCTCCGGTCGAAGAGCTTAGAGAATATTTCGAAGAGATTTTGCAGCAGCCCGGTGTCGTTGGACTTTCTATTGCTACACGGCCTGACTGTTTGCCAGATGATGTTGTCGAATATTTAGCAGAGCTAAACGAGCGCACCTATCTGTGGGTAGAAATGGGGCTTCAGACTATACACGACTCCACTTCTGAGCTTATTAATCGGGCCCATGATACCCAGTGTTATTTAGAGGCTGTTGATAAGCTGCGGCGTCACGGCATTCGTATCTGTACCCATATCATTCACGGCCTCCCACAGGAGACGCATGAAATGATGCTGGAAACGGTATCTGCTGTCGCTCGTATGGATGTCCAAGGAATTAAGATTCACCTGCTACATCTCATGCGTAAAACACCCATGGTGAAGCAGTACGAAGCCGGACTGCTACGGTTCATGGAACAGGACGAGTATGTGAAGCTGATTGTTGATTCACTCGAAATTCTGCCCCCTGAGATGATTGTACATCGCTTGACTGGTGACGCTCCTCGGGATCTCTTAGTCGGTCCGTTGTGGAGTCTCAAAAAGTGGGAAGTGCTAAATGCCATTGACGCTGAGCTTGTTGCTCGTGATACTTGGCAGGGTAAGTATTGGAGGAAAAGCTAATGGGCTTCATGTCCGTTCTAAGCTTTGCTCATAAATTAATCTCTGAGCGGCTAACTATAGGTGAGCGTGCAATTGATGCCACTGTAGGTACTGGTGCTGATACGCTTTTTCTAGCCAAAATGGTCGGAGCTCGCGGTGAAGTCTACGGCTTTGACATTCAAGCTGCAGCGCTGAAGCTGGCTGAAGAGCGCCTGCGGCTTGCAAGAGAGGAAGCTCCCTCGCTCGCCACCGTCACTTTGCTGGAACGTAGTCACGCAGAAATGGCTGAAGCTGTTCCAGCGAACTGGCATGGCACCGTTGGTGCTGTAATGTTCAATCTAGGATACTTGCCTTCAGGAGATGCCGACAAGAACATCATTACTCAGCCAGGCAGCTCCATTGCAGCCTTGGAAGCTTCTCTCCAGTTACTGCGTCCAGGCGGGATCATCACGGCGGTTCTTTATCCCGGCCATACTGGCGGAGATAAAGAAGCCGATGCCGTTGAATCTTGGGCAGCAGCTGTTTCCCAAAAGGTAGCACAAAGCATTGTTTATCGTCAGCTTCAGCGCACGGATTCACCTTATATGATTGCGCTTGAAAAGAAAAAAGGAATCCCCTCTTAAACTGTAAGCATCAAACAATTTTATATTTGGGAAGGAAGATGTAGTAATGACTCAACCATATCCTTTGAAATTTCAACCGGAGTTTAAAGAACGTGTCTGGGGAGGCCGCGCGCTGGAGAAATTCGGCCTAGATCTGCCAGAAGGACATATTGGCGAAGGCTGGATGATCGCCGATCACGCGAATGGAACGTCTTCAGTAGTAAACGGAGAGTTAGCCGGCCAAGGGTTAGATCAAATTCGTGAGCAGTTCGGCCATGAATGGTTCGGAAGCAAAGGGATTTCTGAAACGGGTGGAAGATTTCCTCTACTAATCAAATTGCTGGACTGCAACGACAATCTTTCCGTTCAAGTCCACCCTACAGATGATTATGAGGGATTGCCACAAGGTGAACTGGGCAAAACAGAGATGTGGTACGTGTTAGACGCTAAGCCAGGTGCCAAAATCATCTATGGTCTTAAAGAAGGCGTGGATCGTGAAACATTGCGCGAAGCACTGGAAAAAGGCACCGTTATGGATAGCCTTCAAGAAGTATCTGTCTCTGCAGGAGACTCCTTCTATATTCCAGCCGGAACCGTTCATGCGTTATGCGCTGGTGTCGTTGTAGCAGAGATCCAGCAAAATTCCGACACTACATACCGTATTTATGACTATGACCGTCCAGGCCTGGACGGAAAGCCACGTGAGCTTCATATTGAGGATTCACTTAATGTTACAGCTTATGAAGGCGCCGGGGCTACTTCGATGAAGACAGATAACGCAGTACCTGGTGAGTGGCTGCAACTTGCCGCTTCGCCATATTTCATCGTAGAAAAAGGAATCGTAAATGGTTCATGGGGCCTCACCACTACAGAAGACAGCTTTACTATTCTAGTCATCTGTGAAGGCAGCGGACATCTTACTTGGGATGGCGGCTCCCAGCCTTATGCTGCAGGAGAATGCTATCTGATTCCTTCCAGTCTCGGCCGTTACGCTATCGAAGGTCATTCTACTGTGCTTCGCTCTTATTTACCATAAGTCGAGAACCTTTAGGAGGAATGGACCATGAAGGAAAATAGTTTTACCCTAACGGATCCCATAGGTGTAAATATCCATGTCTATGAATGGTTACCTGAATCCGATGTGCCAGTTAGAGGAATCGTGCAAATTTCTCACGGTATGTGTGAAACAGCTGTCCGTTATGCTCGTTTTGCGGAAGCCTTAACAGGAGTAGGTTATGCAGTATATGTCAATGACCACCGGGGACATGGTAAAACCGCTGGTCAAGTCGATCTGCTTGGCGATGTTGGGGAGGACGGATTCTATTGGATGCGGCGCAATCTGCTCCAGGTAGCAGCCAAAGCACTCTCCAAACATGAAGGTAAGCCTATCTTTCTATTCGCTCATAGTATGGGTTCCTTTCTGGCTCAAAAGCTGATGTGTGAAGAGGGTAACGAAATCTATGCAGGATTTATCCTAAGCGGTACAAATGGTCCTCGCGGTATGCTGCGCCTTGGAGAATCTCTGGCTAGTGCACAGCTCAAGTTAAAGGGTGAACATCACCGCAGTGTACTACTAAACAGCTTAGTATTCGGCAGTTATAACCGTGCTTTTTCTCCCGTAAGAACAGCATATGACTGGCTGAGCAGCGATGATGCGGAAGTAGATAAGTACATTTCCGATCCATTCTGTGGCGCTATTTGTACAACACGCTTTTTCCGTGGTTTTTTCCACCTCCTAAGGGAGATCCATACCGAGGAATCACTTAGGACATTATGTACAAGTAAGCCCATTTATATCTTTGGTGGGGATAAGGATCCTGTAGGGATGAGCGGACAAGGCATTCCTCGTCTTGCGGAGCTGTACAAGAAGCGAGGGATATCGGACGTAGAGTATCGGCTCTATCCAGGTGGCAGGCATGAAATGCTTAATGAGGTGAACCGGGATCAAGTTACGGCCGATGTGCTTAACTGGCTAGAACAGCATCTCCCTTCTGAGGTTACGACTACAAGTTAAGAGAAAAACGAGGTTTTTCGGAGCAGCCATCCTCCCGTTATTGGGGATCGCTGCTCTTCGTTTTGGGTTGTGAGCAATTTACCACACTCGTTAATCCTAGCCCCTCCCCTCTTTTCGGATACATGGATGCTTTTAGGCAACCATTACTCCCCCACCATCATTTTCGGACTCACAATTGTGGAGAAATCACACATGTAAGGTCATACGGGCCCAATAACACTAAATTTAGCAGGTAAACCTTGCATATAAAACAAAAATAGACCGCCCCAGGGGAGCGATCTATATAGAACTATTACAAAGGTAAAGTATAATACTGAGCGCGTTGGCTCTCGTTCTGCTGATACATTACAATTAGCAGCGTGCGACCTTCGGGAACGGAAGTTGGTTCAGCTACGGCTACAGCAGAGCTTGTGGTTTGGACAGACTCTTCTAAACTACGCTCTGTAACTCCCAGTATTAATGACTCAGGAGAAGGTACAGCCCCATCGACAGCATTGTCCTCTTCCTCTTCCTCTGAACCCCCATCCGCCCGTAGACCGCTGATGGATTCCAGTACCGCTTCAAGCGAGAACGGCAGCACTTCAAGCACCGTATATTTTTGCAGCTCTCTTTCACTGAGTCCGGCTTCTGCCAACTGTGCAGAGATTTGACCCGGATTAGCAGCGATATCCCTCAAGTAACTCGACCAATCCGACTTATCCAACACGAAATCCCACCAGATTTTGCGAGGCTTATACTTGTGTCCTAGGAAATAATCAAGCTTCATTAGCCCCGTAATAATATCCATAGATGGAGTCCCACGATCTATTAAGAAGGACTGCAAACGGATAAAGAGATCTTCCAGCTGATGCCCAATCTTTTGCCAGCCTCTCTCCTCCCAATAGTCACCGAACTCCTGAAAGAAATCGAATGGGGAATCAAACACATGACGGATCAAGTATTTAGCCGTATGGTCCAACCGGTGGCTGTTCCAGTATTTCTCCAGCACGTCCTCAAGCCGCTTCAAGCGGATAATATCCGAGAAGGTCATCATATGACTGCTAAGGATTTCGTAAGGGGCATGTTCCATATACGTATACTCATATTTTGCCGCCTGTGCACGCAGACCCGTCCCGCGAAGCATTTTAAGGAAACCAAGCTGCAGCTCTTCTGGCTCCATAACGAATACATCATTAAACGTTTTGCGGAAGGTGGTGTAATCCTCCATAGGAAGCCCCGCGATCAAATCTAGATGCTGATCGATATTGCGACTTTCCTTGATCTTCATTACCGTACGAGACAGCTTCTTGAAATTCTGGCGACGTTTAACGAGCTCGTTCGTCTCATCGTTCGTAGACTGTACACCAATCTCGAACCTAAAGATGCCCGGTGGCGCATTGTTCGACAGGAAATCCAGAACTTCTGGCCGCATGATATCTGCTGTAATTTCAAACTGGAACACACAGCCTTGATGATTATCGATCAGGAATTGAAACATTTCCATCGCATAGTTGCGGTTGATATTGAAGGTGCGGTCCAAAAATTTAATGATTTTGGCACCATTTTCAATTAAATAGAGTAAATCAGACTTCACTCGTTCAATATCATAGTAACGTACGCCAACCTCAATACTGGATAAACAAAATTGACAGTTAAACGGGCACCCACGACTTGTCTCAAAATAAACAATACGTTTGCTCAAATCTGGAATATCCTCTGGAAAACGATGCGGTGTAGGCAGCGTATTTAGATCGCTTTTGGGACGAGGTGGATTTACAATGATCTCCTCTCCCTTACGATAAGCAGCTCCGTACACAAAATGAAATTTCCGGTCATCTCTCAACTCCTGCAGCAGATGATGGAAGGTCTCTTCTCCATCTCCGTTGACGATAAAATCAATGCCAGCTTCTCTCTTCATCCAATGCAGCGGCTCATAAGAAACTTCCGGACCTCCGAGAACAATCGTAACCTCGGGCATCACTTGCTTAAGAATTCCGATCAGCTTGAGCGTCTCCTCGATATTCCAGATATAACAAGAGAAGCCAATCACATCTGGCCGTTTCTGAAACAAGTCGGACACGATATTCATCACGGGATCTTTGATGGTGTACTCCACTAAATGAATATCATTAAATTCATGCTCACTGTAGGCTTTAAGCAAACGAATTGCCAGTGAGGTATGGATATATTTGGCGTTTAATGTGGTTAGGATGATTTTCATGCTACACGACCTTCTCTACATTTCATTTTGAAAAAACTCTAGGAATGCTTTACCGTACTTCCGGTATTTCACTTCCCCTACGCCCTTCACTCTCAGCATTTCCGCTTCGGTCTGCGGGCAAACCACACTCATCTCACGCAGCGTAGCATCATTAAAAATGATATATGAGGGCACATGCTCACGTCCCGCCAACTCTCTCCGGATCAGACGAAGCTGCTCAAAGACGGTCTCATTGACCGCCGAAGGTGACAGGTCATGCCCACGACTACGAACTCGCGTGCCGGATGCCGCGCCTACTCGTGATGGACGTGCCACCCGCTGCGTGACCTCACGTTGTCCACGCAGTACCTCAGCAGCTAAAGGCTGTAGCCGTACTACTGGATACTGTCCTTCCGACAAGACCAGATATCCCTCTGAGATCAGCACATTAATGCTCTCCGAGATTTCCTTCTCTGTCCGGCTCGACAATGCCCCATGGGTCGGCAGCTTATCAAAACCATATTGCATCACTTTCTGATTGCGAGAGCCTTTCAGCACAGAAGCCACTAATGCTACTCCATAACGTTCCCGCATACGGTGGATGCAAGAGAATATCTTTTGCGCATCTACGGTCATATCTATAAGCTCTCGTTCATCTGTACATGAGCTGCAAATGCCGCATAACTTGTCTTCATGCGCCTCACCGAAGTAATCTAGTTGGGCACTGCGCAAGCAGCGGGTAGTATAACAATAATCAATCATTTGCTGAAGCTTGCGATATTCGTTAGCTTTACGGTCCGTATCCTGCGGATTCTGCTCGATCAGGAACTTCTGTGTCATAATATCCTGCGCACTAAAGAGCAGGATACACTCACTAGGCTCACCGTCACGACCCGCACGACCCGCTTCCTGAACATAAGCTTCCATATTCTTCGGCATATTATAATGAATGACATACCGGACATTGGATTTATCAATCCCCATCCCAAAAGCATTTGTGGCCACCATGACCCGGATATCGTCATATAGGAAGCCTTCCTGGCTATCTGCCCGCTCCTGATCATTCATACCTGCATGATAGCGGCCTGCCGCTATTCCTGAAGCCTGCAGCCTTTGATATAGATCATCCACTTCTTTGCGTGTAGCCGCATATACAATACCCGGCTGATGAGAATGCGTCGCTGTGTAATCCATAACGAATTCCCGCTTATTCTCCCCACGTAACACAGACATCGCTAGATTATCTCTTCCGAGTCCAGTCATGAAAATACCCGGCTCGCGCAGACGCAGCAGCCGAACCATGTCCTCCATAACCTCTGGTGTTGCCGTCGCTGTAAATGCAGCCAAGATTGGCCGTTCTGGCAGCTCATTCACAAATGGCGACACCGACAAATAGCTTGTGCGGAAATCATGCCCCCACTGAGATACACAGTGTGCCTCATCCACAGCTACACAGGAAATTGCCAGCTCAGCCATTTCCAGTCGGAACCAGTCCAGCTCTAGCCTTTCGGGCGCAACATAAAGCAGCTTCAAATCGCCGCGACGGGCAGCACGAATCCGCTCATTTACTTCTTTCCCGCTTAACGTGCTATTAATAAAGGCTGCCGGAATACCCGCCGTGGTTAATGCATCGACCTGATCCTTCATCAGTGAAATCAATGGTGAGATCACCAGTGTCAGCCCAGGAAGCAGCAGTGCGGGAACTTGATAGCAAATCGATTTCCCACCTCCCGTAGGAAGAATCCCCAGCGTGTCGCGCCCTTCCAGCAAGTTCTGAACAATCTTCTTCTGACCATCCCGAAAATCCGGATAACCGTAATATTTTTGCAGCTCAGCCTGCGCCTGTTCCATAGTAGGTGTTTGCATCATCATATCTCTCATAACCCCTTAAGCGTTTCTATCTTTAGTTTAGCGGTCAAAAGTGTATTGAGCAACACTCCTTAACTATGGTCACCATGTTCTTCCTTTGAAATATTTACATAAAAGGTCTTCTTTTAAGCCAAGCTTTAAGAAGCGTGATTTCATAGAAAGGTGGAGCGACCGTGCAAAATTGGAAACAAAAATATACCTCTTTTAAACAAAAGCCTGCACGCAAAGAGTCCTCTGCCCAGGACAATCGTCCAATAAAGCCACTGGATTCCAGCCTGGAGAGCAATATAAGCTTCATTCGACAAGTCTTTGGAGAAGACAGCGATCTTATAGTCCGTAACTTCAAAGTGTATGGTAGACATGATGCGGCTATTATCTTTTTTTCTTCTGTGGTGGATCAGAATCAAATTCAGAACTATGTTTTAAAGCCATTAATGAATGTTTCCTCCGACCCCTCAGAAATTCCAGAAGATCTTAAGGATCTACCTGATTACATCTGGAGTATGACGGTACAAGTAACACAAGGGAACCGAACTAAGGATCTAAATGCTTTAGCCTCCATCCTGTTGGAGGGAAATGTAGTTCTAATCGTAGATGGAATGGATCAGGCCCTGTATTTCAATCTGCGTAAAATTGAGCATCGTAGCATTGAGCAGCCTCAAACTGAACAAGTCATACGCGGTTCGCGTGATGGGTTTATCGAGAATTTACAATCCAATCTCTCCTTGCTTCGCTACCGACTGCAAACGCCGGATTTTCGTGTTGTAACTGCTCCTCTTGGCGTACGGACACGCTCAAAAGTAGCTGTTTGTTATATCGAAGGAATAGCTGATCCAGGACTGGTTCAAAAGGTGATGAAGAGATTGTCAGCTATAAATGTAGATGGCATCCTTGATTCGGGATATATCGAGCAATTCATAGAAGATCATCCCTTGTCCCCATTTCCGCAGGTTCAGCCAACCGAACGCCCGGATAAATCTATAGCCTCTTTATTAGAAGGACGAGTCATCATCCTTGTAGACGGCTCACCTTTCTGCCTCATCGTCCCGGCACTTTTCAATCAATTCTTTCAGACGACAGATGACTACACGGAACGTTTTATCGTAGGAAGCCTCCTACGAATGATCCGCCTGATTGCCTTATTATTCTCCCTTTTCTTTCCATCCTTATATGTGTCCATCATCTCTTTCAATCCTGAGCTACTACCGACGGAGTTCGCGGTAGCGATAACAGGTGCAAGAGCTGGCGTGCCCTTTCCAGCCGTATTGGAAGTTCTGATTATGGAGGTCTTCATGGAGGTGCTGCGTGAAGCAACCATTCGCTTACCGCAAATGATTGGCGGGGCACTTTCTATTGTAGGTGTGCTTGTCATTGGTCAGGCAGCCGTAGCAGCAGGTCTGGCGAGTCCAACTACCGTAGTTGTTGTCGCTATAACGACCATAGGGTCTTTTGCCACACCCGCTTACAATGCCGCTATCTCTTCAAGAATGCTTAGATTTCCATTGATCATATTGGCAGGCTGTTTTGGTCTGTACGGAGTAATGCTTGGTACGATTGTTATTGTTAACCACTTATTATTCCTGGAATCCTTTGGTGTTCCCTACATGACACCCTTTGTGCCTACGATATGGAAGGATCTTAAGGATAGTATCGTTCGGGCACCTTTATGGTGGATGCGAAGTCGCCCAAGCTTTCTCAATACACCTGATCCTGACCTTCTTGCCAAGGATATCCCCAAAATGCATACCGATCTGATTTTTAAGGAGAAAAGTGAAGCTGATGAATCGTAACCGCCCCATATCAACAATCCAAGTCATGGCTGTAATCATCAGTACGATTATAGGAATAGGAATCTTAAGTATTCCTCGTTATATGGCTGAAGCCGGAGACAGTGGTGCACCGCTCGTAACTGCTTCTGGCGTACCTATTGCTTTTTTGGGTTGCTGGTTTACAGCGGTTGTCTGCCGAAAATTCCCGAACGAAACGTTATTCGTATTCAGCCGCCGCCTTCTCGGAACTTGGCTCGCGGATATATTCTCCATTCTTATCACTTTGCTCTTTGCTTTCTCTGCAGGGATCACCATGCGCCAATTCGGTGAAGTATGTGTTGCCGTTGTCTTTAAAAAGACGCCTATAGAAGCAGTAATTCTCTTAATGCTCCTACTGGTTGCCTTATCAATCCGTAGAAATGTTGTAAAATTTACTTATGTACATGTTTTTTATTTACCTTTTATTCTATTATCTGTTATCGCAATTACATTGGTAGCTATGAAAAATGTTGATGTTCTGAACTTACTTCCCCTCACCGGAAATTACACCACCTTTTCAAGCTTTTCCAAAGGAACGATTACGTCTGCCGCCCTTTATCAGGGCACATTTGTCCTAACACTATTAGTTCCTCTAATGAAAAAACCTCAACAAGCCCTTAAAGCAGGCATTTTTGCACTTTGTTTCATTGGATTCATTTATGTAATGATCGTTTGGGTCAGTTTAGGCATGTTTGGAGCTCAAGAATCCAAAATACTTTCCTATCCAACCCTGGAAGCAGCTCGCTCCATATCCATCGGTGCAGGATTATTAGAACGGTTTGATGCTCTTTTTATAATCATTTGGGTGATTTCTATCTTCACTACCATCTTTACGAACTACTATCTAGCCGCATACTCTCTGCAACAAGTACTGCGACACAAGGATCACCGCCTGATCTCCAATTTCTTATTTCCGCTTATCTTTATTTTTTCACTTTTTCCGAGAAACATATTTCAGGTCAATACATTTGCCAGCGTTACAGCGATTATCGGTTTGGTTTTTTTGACCTTCTATCCTCTTTTATTATGGTTAGTCTCTCTAATCCGGCATAAAGGAGCCATTTCTCATGAGTAAAAAAATTTACAAGCGTGTAGTTCTTATGTTTATTCTCTCACTCCTGTCTGGATTGCTCGCAGGTTGCTGGGACCAGCTCGAAATTGAAGATCGTGCATTGGTGCTAGGGCTGTCCATTGATTCCGTCCCTCCAGACAGCAAAACAAATGATGATCAAACCACTCATCTGAAGAGCGCAAATATTAACCTGCCCAAAATCCGTGTAACTGCCCAAATTGCGGTTCCGGGAAGAGTTCCACTCGGACCAGGCAGTGGGGGTGAAGGCGGGGGTGGAAATCAAAATCCAGTATGGGTCGTAGAAGTATATGGATACACATTAGATGACGCCATGAACAATTTACAGCAGCAAATTTCCGATCCACGTTATCTGATTCATTTACGAGTAATTGTTATTAGTGAGGATATTGCAAGAAAAAGCATGGATGACTTAAATGATTATTTGCGGCGTAATCCAGAAGTTCGTCGCCGGACCTGGCTGCTAGTATCCGAGGGCGAAGCTGCTAAATTTATGGATATTAATCCTCCGCTGCAGAGAGTGCCGACCCTTTACATCCTCTCCACCATGGAAAAAGCAGTAACATCAGGAAAATTCCCCGCCAATTATATCGGCGCATTCTGGTCAGATGAATCCAAATGGGGGGAAAGTGGTTATCTGCCCTACGTCTCTTTGCATCAAGAGGACAATATCATGATTAAAGGCTTAGCTTACTTTAGCGGTGGATTAATGGTGGGTTCCACGACTCCTATTGAGATTGGCGCATATATGGCCATGAAGGGCATTAATCCCGGGGGATACTCTGATCTTTTCAATGCTGAGGAGTTCGGTCCAGTAATGCTCAAGATCAACGACCGTTTCACGAGAGTGAAAGTTCAATTCAAAGAAGGTAAACCTCATATCATCTATAACATCTCTTTAGAGGCGGCTCTAGATGAGCATTTACGCAATGATATCCATGTCGATACCAGCCGTTCTCTAGAAAAGATTGAAGATATCTTTCAAAAGAGAGTACTAAGTATCTTCAACCAGCTCATCCAAGAAACGCAGCAAGCGCACTCTGATGTTTTTGGCATGGGTGAATATATTCGTGCATATGCTCCCTCCTACTGGAAAGCCCATGTTCGTGACAAGCATGACTGGGAGCAGCAGTATTCCAATCTCAGTATAGAAATCAAATTGAAAACGCACATCGACAGAGTAGGCCTGAAAGAAGAATAAATGATATTTATAGGAGGCTCTGCTATGATCTATCACCAGCTAACCTTTGTAATTGTTGCGATGCTGATCTCCGGTGTTCTGTTGCTTACTGTGGATACTAAAATATATGCGGTCAATGCTATGCACCGGGAAAAGAAATTCGCTAAAGTGATAGGTTGGATATATCTCAGCTTATTCCTGCTTATTGGACTAGCTCAGCTATTCTATCTATAAATCGAATGCGTTTCTTGCTGCCCTTCACATAGTATTTCTTAACCGCCCATGGTATATTGAGGAGTACAATATTAAAGGACGGAGAATGCAGTCATGAACTCAAGAAAAAATTCTAAAGAAACAGCCAAAAGAGGTACTCGTTCCCACAGCAAGCCAAATGGCAAGCTTAATCATAAAGCTAAAGCACCTGCAGCACCTAAGTCTTTTACTGTAAATGAACCTTCTGAGCTGTTGCCTTTCTTACTCACCCACATCACAGGTCGTGGACGAAATGCGATTAAATCCATCCTTTCGCGCGGACAAGTATCTGTGAACGGCAAGGTCGTCACACAACATAATTTCCAATTACACTCGGGTCAAACTGTGACGATAGATCAAGAGAAGCCTGTACAAACAGCAGAAATGATCGGACTTACCATTGTGCATGAGGACGATGATCTAATCATTATTCAGAAGGATGCTGGACTGCTATCCATTGCCACTGCGGAAGAAAATGAATTGACAGCTTACCGCCAGCTTATGGAGCATGTCCGCACCAGCAATCCTAAGAACCGTATCTTTGTTGTACACCGCTTGGATCGCGATACTTCTGGAGTGATGATGTTTGCCAAAAGCGAACGGATCCAGCAAGCCCTGCAAACTACGTGGAAGGATACGGTTAAAGAACGTTCTTACGTCGCACTAGTCGAAGGCGCCGTCAAAAGACCTGAAGGTACAGTGAGCTCTTGGCTAAAAGAAACCTCTACCCTGAAAATGTACTCCAGTCCACATGAAGGCGATGGTCTACATGCAATCACACATTATAAGCTCATTCAGGCGAACCGCCACTTCTCGTTGCTTGAGGTAAAGCTTGAAACTGGACGCAAAAATCAGATTCGTGTTCATATGGCAGATATCGGGCATCCAATCGCAGGAGACAAGAAGTATGGTGCAGAGACCAAAACGGTGGGCCGTCTCGGTCTGCATGCTCGTGTACTTTCTTTTATTCATCCTACTACAGGAGTGTTAATGACCTTCGAAAGTCCTATTCCGAAGACATTCCTGAAATATACCGCACCTGAACCTGCGAACTAACAAGTTCACAGAGAATACCCATTCATCCTAAGGGGGCTGATTACGGTGGAGCTTACTACACTACAATCGCTACAATAACTTAACAAAGAATGGGTGATTAGCCATGACAACAGCACATCATTATGAATGTATTGAGCGTATGCCCACGACTGAGGAACATGCCTCCTTATGGGAAGCTGTCGGTTGGGGGAACGTGAATACAGCAATGACCGCAGCCTCTCTGGCGCATTCGGTGTATGGGATGGTCGTTGTACAGGAAGACAAGGTTATCGGTATGGGGCGGATCGTCGGCGATGGTCATATGTATTTCTATATTCAGGACGTAGCCGTGCTTCCCCAATTTCAGGCCCAAGGCATTGGTAATGTCATTATTGAGCAGCTACTACGCTATATTCGATCTCATTGTTTTACAGGGGCTTTCGTAGGACTATTTGCATCACACGGCAATGATACCTTTTATGAGCGATACGGCTTTCAGAATCACGCCCCCGGCATGACGGGTATGTTCAAGGTTATGGAGTAACACACAAAAGATGCCCGGTCCATATGGTCCTTGGGCATCTTTTTCACTTCTATTTAGATCATGTTACAATACTAATAAACAAAGAAGGTGCCATTATTGTTCCATCCTACTGTTTTCGATAATATTAAAATTGCTTTTGAGAACCAAATGTATGACTATGATAACCTGGACGGAATTTTGGTAGTTACGGATCGTTCCGACCTTCTCAATATGGCTTTGATGTCCAGAGAGTTCAGCCTCTCCTTCCAATTAACTGCTGGCAGAAGCGTAACCGCCGAAGTCTTCCTAACTTCCTCTGTGAAAGATCTTAGCGATGAAATATTGGAAGTGCCTAACATGGATCCCGGCTGCAATCTTTCGTTACGTTTTTATATGGAAATTGAAGATATCCCCACTGAATGTCAGGCAATCGAGAGTATTCTCAAAGCCATCTGGGGGCCTGAATTCCAGCCTGTACAGTCATTAAGCTTCATTTATGGTCAAGAAGGCGAAACCTACAATAACTGCATTGAGCTGCGATTCAAAAGACAAATCACTGAGGAGCAAATGGACGACATTCCGAACCTGCTGAATCATCTTCTGCAAAGTGTAGAAGAGCTGGAATCTTTCTCCGTATAATTCCTGCTGCACACCGTTTTTACTTTGGATAAAGAGGTGAGCAAGAAATGAAATTCCTGCCTGCTGCCAAAAGTAATCGCTGGTTGATCTGGATGGCTGTTTATGGTGTTGTTCTATGGATGCTCTTCATAGTGCACAGATTTATAATGATGGCTCACGCTTGGGATGTCACACTCTTACTTCGCTTCGCACTTTTTTCTGTTGTCGTATCTGGTATCGTCAATGCTTTAGGGTGGCTCGGCGCTCGTCTACTCTGGTTCATCACTACAACAGGAATACTTATCGGTTCGGTACTTATGCTAAGCTACACCTATAGAGAGATGTCCGGTTGGGAGGATCTCGCGGGATTCCTAGCTTTTTTCTTTTTTACATGTGGCGGATTTGCACTTGGTTTGTTGGCAGAAGGCATTCGTCTACTGGTTAAGCAGTGGCCAAAAGCTTGAATGGAGGAGATGATAGAACGTTGTCCAATTCTTTTCTCACCAAAAATGCATTGTCTCATTCCTTAAAAGAACTAATGGAACATACATCGCTCAATAAAATTACAGTCAAACAGCTCGTGGACCATTGCGGACTAAATAGACAAACCTTCTATTATCATTTTCAGGATATATTTGATTTACTGGGTTGGATCTATAAGACCGAGGCTGTAGAGAGCATCGCCCAGTATCGTAGCTACAGTACGTGGACGGACGGTTTTTATAGAATTTTCTGCTATATCGAACGAAATAAAACCTTTTGCTGCAACACCTTGAACTCACTGGGTAGAAATCATCTGGATGCGTATCTATACGAAGTGACGAACGATCTCATTATGGGTGTCATAAACGAACTGTCCGCCGGGATGGAAGTTAGCCACGAAGATAAGCATTTTATTGCTAACTTTTATACACTGGCGTTCACAGGCCTCGTCATTCAGTGGATGAGAGATGGTATGAAAGAGCATCCTGATCACATTATCGAGAAGCTGAGTGTACTTATTGAGGGGAATTTTCTAAAAGCTTTGCACAAATATGAGAATAAGCCGTTGTAACCTTTGGGTTCAACGGTTTTTTTGTCTAAAAACTAGACATATGGACCGTAATGACTAAAAACCATACACTCTATAAGGATTGATTATACCTTCGAAATTGGAGTTGATTTACATTAAGAGTGTGATTATTTCAACAACAACTTGGAGGCGACCATTGTGAAAAAAGAGTACGGTAATAAACAGGTTTATTTTGTCGGTGGCGGAATTGCATCCTTAGCGGGCGCGGCTTACCTGGTCAGAGACTGTGACTTTCCGGGACAGAACATTCACATTATTGAAGAGATGAAGATTCTCGGTGGCAGCAACGACGGCGCAGGTGACGCTGAGCACGGTTATGTCATTCGCGGTGGCCGGATGCTCAACGATGAGACCTATGAGAATACATGGGATTTACTCATGTCGATTCCCTCCCTCGACCATCCAGAGAAATCCGTTAGAGAAGAGATTATAGAATTCGATACCGCCAATCCAACACATGCTAACGCTAGACTCGTAAACCGCAACGGTGAGGTGGAAGATGTATTATCCATGGGCTTTGATATGGCTGACCGGCTTGCGATGGGTAAATTGATTATTACACCAGAAGAAAAAATGGGAAAAGCCCGGATTAACGACTGGTTTGGTCCACACTTTTTCACTACGAACTTCTGGTATATGTGGGCTACTACTTTCGCCTTCCAACCTTGGCATAGCGCTGTAGAGCTTAAACGATATATGATTCGCTTCGTTCATGAGTTTCCAAGAATTCAAACCCTGGAAGGCGTAACCCGCACTCCATATAACCAGTATGATTCTATCATCTTACCTATGCACAAATATCTTGAAGGCTTCGACGTAGACTTTACACTGAAATGTACAGTAACCGACCTGCAGTTCAAAGATGGAGATGGCATTACCGTCACCCAAATGAACGTCCTACGCCAAGGTGTAGCCGACGTTATTAACATAAATGAAGACGATATCGTAATCGTCACGAACGGCTCTATGACCGAAGGCTCCAGCCTAGGTTCCATGACCTCTGCCCCACGTCTCAACGGCAAGGGAAGCTCGTGGAAATTATGGGAGAACATCGCCGCCAAAAAACCTGGACTTGGCAATCCATCATCCTTCGATGATCATGTCGATGGTTCGAAATGGGAGTCCTTTACCGTGACCTTCCAAGATTCCAAATTCTTCGATCTCATGGAGAAATTCACTCGTAATCGTGCAGGTACTGGCGCATTGGTTACCTTTAAAGATTCGAGCTGGTTAATGTCCGTTGTCTTAGCTTTCCAACCGCATTTCCGCAATCAACCAGACCATGTAAAAGTATTCTGGGGTTACGGTTTGTACCCTGACAACGTAGGCGACTTCGTGAAGAAGAAAATGAGCGAATGTACCGGTGAAGAAATTATGGAAGAATTAATCGGTCATCTTCATTTCGAAGAACATAAGGACGAGATTATGGCAACCGCCAATTGTATTCCATGTATGATGCCTTATATCACTTCACAATTCATGCCTAGATTAAACAGTGACCGACCTAAAGTAGTTCCTGAAGGCTCCACTAACCTTGCCTTCGTTGGACAATATTGCGAAATTCCAGATGATGTTGTATTCACCGAAGAATACTCTATCCGAGCAGCAAGAACTGCAGTGTACACACTGCTTGGTATTAATCGGCCTATCGAGCCAATTAATCAGCATCAGTACGATGTCCGCACGTTGTTCACAAGCTTTATCACTTCTTTTAGATAAACACCTCATAAAGAGACAAGCGCTCCCGAATCTATCCGGGGGCGCTTGTCTTTGTAGTGTGTAAAACAGAGCAGCGTTTCGGAACTAAAAAAAGAAGAAATGGATACTTCTCCATCTCTTCTTCTCCACACTATTTGAACTTTATATGCTGCAAGATCCATCTGCGCAGCCATCATCTGTGGATGCATCAGATTGTCCTTTGCCCACCACTTGCAGTGTTGGCCCTGCTTGCTCTTCTGCCCACACGGTATCCAATACCTCTGTAAATACAGGTCCTGGCTGTGCACCGGATAACGCATATTTATTGTTGAACACGAAGAATGGTACACCGGTAATATTCAGACGGCTTCCTTCTTCGATATCACCATTCACTTCAGCTGTATAAGCATCCGTCTCCAGCATTGCTGTTACTTCTGCCTCATCCAGCCCTACCTCAGCAGCAAGTGTAGCAAGTACACTGCGGTCTCCAAGATTCAATGAATCCGTAAAGTAAGCACGTAGCAGACGTTCGGACATTTCTGCCCCTTTTCCCTTGGAGCTTGCAAAGTGACTTAGGCGGTGACTATCAAAAGTATTCGTATGCTTCATCGTATCGAATTGGAAATCCAATCCCACATCTTGGGCTTGCTCAGTCAGCTGTGCGTTCATTGCTTTTGCTTTTTCAATCGTCATTCCGTATTTGGAAGCCAGCATCTCATGAATACTCTGAGTCTCATTCAATTTTGCATGTGGATCCAGTTGAAAACTACGGAATACCACCTCTACTTGATCTCTGTTCGGGAACTGACTCAGCGCATTCTCCAAACGTCTTTTACCAATATAACAAAATGGACACGCATAATCGGACCAAATATCTATTCTCATGAAAAAAACCTCCTAATATTATTGTTCATTTGTAACTGCTGAATAAGATTGATAACTAAATATTCGTCGCTTACTATTATATAGTTAAAAACCGAAAAACACAAACTTAACTTTTATTAAAATAATTTCATTTAGACCTGAGCTGCACTAAAAGTATACGAAAGTGGTATATACGCTCTTCTTCAGGAACGATAGAATCAAGGTAACCACATTTTGCCGGATAACTGCATTCAGATGAGCGGACAAAAGAAATCCTGAAGGGAGATTAAGATATGCATGATCTATCTATAGTGATTCCTACTCGCAACCGAATCAATGACCTTACGGTGTGCATAGAGTCCATTGGCAAGCAGACAAATCTTAAAGATATCTCTATCGAGCTATGGATTATGGACGACGGTGAGATCCCTAAAGACAGATTAACTTATTATTCTGAAATACTACAAGGATTACCACAGGCTGAACTCCATTATCATCGCAAAACTAAGCCTGGTCTCTGGCTTTCCCGTTACGAAGCGCTAGGGCTGATCCATGCAGAAATCGTGCTCCATTTAGATGACGATGCAGAATTAAATGACCCCTTATATATTCGACGATTGTTAGATACTTATACAGCCGACGACTCTATTGTTGGTGTAGGTGGTGTAGCCAAAGGTATACATAGCAGCATGCCAAGCAGGCTATTCGGTATGCTAACCGGACAAATGTCCGGGTCACCAGGCAGATTGTCGGCAAGTATGTTTGCAGGCTCGCAATTCCTTTGGGGAGAGAAGAAGCAGGTATTTGAAACTGATTTTTTTCACGGCTGCAATATGTCCTTTCGGCGCTCGGCACTGCGTGATATTAAGCCCTATCCATGGATGACAAGCTATTCCATAGCCGAGGATATTTATCTATCCCATTTAGCCAGCCGCTATGGCAAGCTTGTGATTAATCCCGCCATGAAAATCATCCATCATGAGTCGCCAGGCTCTCGCGATAAAGCGGGCGTTGTAGCACAAGCTACAGCCATTAATCACTACTATCTACTCAACTTGCGAAAAGCTCCATTAATGAATTATGCTGCCTTGATCTGGACATTGTCTTGTCTGACGGTTAAAGCAACCCTAAAACGGAATTTCAAAGCCGTTAGCGGATATGCCAAAGGTATCCTCTTCGTATTAAACCCTCGCAAGAACAAATACAGTGAATATATGCTTGATTAAATAGCATCGTTTTATTCTAAATCTACAGCGCTGCTCCGAATCAGGATACGGGGCTTTTTTTGTTATGCTGACCGACTTATCCCTTAATATGTCATGAATTTGATTTCCATCAACTTGTTATCTGGGGTATGATATAAATAATGTGATTTGTTTTAGAAACTAACTTTATGGATGGTGGAATATGTTCAAGAACAAAAAAACGACGCTGATCCTCGTTGTAATCGTCATCGTCGTCATAGCTGTCGGCGCTTGGCTAATTACTAAAGATAAGGACGATAAGACAGCGGGAACTACGGGTAGCGCAACAACATCCGGAAAAGGTGAGGAAAAATCTCTTTCTCAGACCTTTTATATTTATGACACTGTTGTGAATATCAAAGTGTTTGGTGCTACTGTAGAACAGAAAAATATGGACGATATCCAGCACATGCTGGAGCGAATGGATATGGAGCTTAGCCGCACCAAAGAAGGTGGAGAGACATACGCAATCAATCAGGCAGCAGGAAAAGAAGCGGTTGTTGTTTCTGACGAAACCCTGGATGTAATTAAACAATCCATACAATACGCAAAGGAAATGGACGGGCTGTTTGATCCTACAATCGGTCCGCTAATCGATCTTTGGAATATCGGTAGTGGCGGAGATAAAGTTCCTCCCCAAGCAGATATTGATAAAGCCAAGAGTCTAACCAATTACAAGGACGTTGAAATTGATGAAGCTGCGAAAACTGTAAAGCTAATGAAGGAAAATATGGTGTTAGATCTAGGCGGCATTGGTAAAGGTTATGCTGCAGACCGTATCGCTGATTATTTGAAAGAGCAAGGTCTTAATAGCGCTATGATTAACCTCGGAGGCAGCAGTATTATTGCCCTCGGTAAAAAGCCAAACGGAACGGAATGGAATATCGGATTGCAGGATCCAGATCAAAGCCGTGGTACTCAGCTAGGAACCATTAAAATCTCAGATGAGGTCATCGATGCTTCTGGTGTTTACGAACGGTATTTTATGCAGGACAATGTTCGTTACCATCATATCCTTGATCCACGCACAGGATATCCTTCACAGAACGGTCTCAAAAGCCTTACCATTATGAGCCCGAATGCAACAGATGCAGATGCCTTATCTACTGGGGTATTCTTGATGGGAATTGAAGAGGGTATGAAATATCTTGAAGCTTTACCTGAAGGTGTTGAAGCTTTCTTTATTACCGACGACAACAAGATCTATGCTACTAAAGGCATAAAAGAAAGAATGAACCTTACAGATCCAACATACAGCTTCGCAGAGTAAACGAAAAAAGCTTGTCCCTTAGAGCCGAGTTGGCTTCTAGGGAGCAAGCTTTTTTAATAGACACACGTAAGATTTGAAGAAGAAAGAACTGTGTTTTAATGGGGATTTGTCCTACAATGGTACACATCTACCATCAACTAAGGAGCGAAATTTATGAACCTTGTGAAAACCCTACCCTCCATAGCAGCGGGTTATCGTCATACCGCCCTGCTTAATTCGGACGGCACGGTGACGGCTGTGGGTGATAATAAATATGGCCAATGCGATGTAAGCAGCTGGTGCGATATGATAGCGGTTGCTGCGGGTAATGCTCATACCGGTAATGCTCATACCGTCGGGCTTAAATCAGATGGTACGGTGGCAGCTGTGGGTTGGAATAAATATGGCCAATGCGATGTAAGCGACTGGACTAATATTGTGAGGGTTGCCGCGGGTTGGCGTCGTACCGTCGGGCTTAAATCGGATGGTACCGTGGTTGCAATAGGTCGAAATAATGAAGGCCAATGCAATGTAAGTGACTGGCGTGATATAGTAGCAGTTGCGGCTGGTGATTGGCATACAGTCGGTCTTAAATCGGACAGCACGGTGACAATTGTGGGTAATAATCGGTATGGCCAACGCAATGTAAATGATTGGCATGACATAATGGCTATAGCGGCGGGTTACCTTCATACAGTCGGTCTTAAATCGGACGGTACGTTGATTGCTGCGGGTCGAAATCATGAAGGCCAATGCAATGTAAACGGCTGGCATGGTATTGTGGCTATAGCGGCAGGCAGTCATCATACCATCGGTCTTAAATCAGATGGTACCGTGGTTGCTGTGGGTTGGAATAAGTACGGCGAATGCAATATAAGTGACTGGCGCGATATGGTGGCCGTAGCGGCAGGTTGCACTCATACCATCGGTCTTAAATCGGACGGTACCGTGGTTGCTGTGGGTAATCACGAACAGGGTCAATGCGACGTAAGCAGGTGGCGCGGCATCCAACTCCCCGGAAATTAGTTATAAAATAATGAAAGCCATGCGCAGATTTCTCTCGCATGGCTTTCTAATATCTTTGGAGTACTTGTTCTCTCACACCAAAGGAAGCTCCCCAAATTCCTTATAATTAGTAAAAATATAACTAGGCTTATGATCCGTAGCTGGTTGTCTTCCTCTCGGATTGAACCAACAAACCTTCCATCCAGCCGCAAGTGCTCCAACTACATCGTTAGCCCAAGTATCCCCTATATAAAGCGAATTGTCCGCCAAAGTACCAGTTTTTTGGTTTACGTGTATGAATATTTCCGGGTCCGGTTTAGCAAGACCTACAGCATCAGAAATAAAGATCATGTCCTCGGGAATAATCTGATCTAAGCCTAGCCCACGAATCTTACTCATCTGATGATCCTTTGGTCCATTCGTAATAATGCCTACCTTATGACCGTCCGCAATAAATCGTTCAAGATGCTCACGCACGCCATCAATCATCTGAATCGTATATTGACGTCCAATATATGCCGCTTGAACCGCTGTGGCTTGATCACGATCAATCTGCAAACCATACTCGGCAAAAGCAAGCTCCAACCGGCGCACCCTCGTCTCTTCAAGCGGAATCTCACCGCGCAAATACATCGGCCACAACACATCGCTATGATGTCTCACTTTATAGAATAATTCCGCAAAGTCCAGACTACTCTCATCTGGGCTGAGCACTTCCCTTACCGCTTCTTTAAATGGTACCAGATGATCATACAACGTATCATCGAGGTCAAAAAAGATTGCTAACTTATGACTTGTTTCCACTTTAACGCCCCTTACTCGTCTTTCTCTCTAGCTGCTTTAGAAAAAAAGGTTATAGGTAAAAAATTCATCATCCCGAATGTAGCCATGCGCTTCATATAACCGCTGCGCCCCCACATTCTCCGTCATCGTTGTCAGGGATAAGCCCTTCGTATTCGTAGAGACCGCATAATCTCTAGCACTTTCCAGTAGCATAGCTCCTAGCCCTTGCCCACGGATTTCAGCAGTAACGAACAAATCATTTAGTATCCAGAGGCGCTCCATCGTAACCGATGAAAAAGAAGGATAGAGCTGTGTGAAGCCCCACGCGCGTTTCTCATCGCCTTCCCCCTCAACCACCATAAGGATCACAGATTCATTCAGCTTTAGTCTGTCGGCTAAGAAGGCGCGTGCACCATCCTGATCTGAGGCTGCTCCATAAAATACTCGATACTCATCAAATAATGGGATAAGCCGTTCTAAATCATCCCAAACCACTCGTTCTATACGATAATTCTTCATCATCAGCGCTCACTTTCTGGCTTCGCCCGTTTTAACCTCATTGTAAAGGGTTACCGAGCCGTTCACCATGGAGAGAACGCCGAATGATTTGGACAATCAAGCCTTATTCCTTTGAATCGTAGAACACATGCCGGGCACTAACTTTACCCGCTTCGATATCTAAAATTCCGAAAGAATACAATTTCTCACGCCGCTTATCTGTAGGAGAACCTGGATTAAATAGCAGGATACCATTCTCCTCTCTTAGCAAGGGCTGATGTGAATGACCAAAGAGAATACAGTCCACTTCATCATTCGCAAAAGCAAGCAGTGCGTTCCCATCCGTTCCTTTACGGGAATGTGGCGTATGTCCATGTACCATGCCAATCCTGATTCCTTCAAGGGTAATGATCTTGCGCTCTCCGAAACGCGCAATGATCTCATCCCCATCATTATTTCCGGCAATCCCCTCTACCGGTGCTAGTTCTGACAGCAAATCATAGATTCCCATACTCACCCAATCACCAAGATGCAAGATTAAATCCACATGTTGAAACTCTGCAATCAGTGCCTTAGGCAGAGACTTAGCCATTCTTGACATATGTGTATCAGATACGACTCCTACTTTCATAGATCTCAGCTCCTAATCTATCATACTCAACCTTGGTTATGACATATATCCATAAATCTAATATTCAAATAATTGTACGATTTGCTTCAGCGAGAAGCAAGTTCTGTGACTTCTTTACTCCGCCGCTAGTTCTCTCTATCCTGCCAATTCCATAACCTTACTTCCCCGACATGCATGTTGCTAACCCATCTCTCTTCTTTCAGTTTAAGCAGTTCTTTCACCGGACCGGTTACAACCGCTCCATAGAGCTTAACTCCATTCTTCTCTATATATCTAATGGAGTCATCCAGATCAATGAATGGAATCACCCTTTTGGAGATGGATTTATACTCCTGCACCAAGTGCAGCGTCTTAAGGAAGTTCGCATTACGCAGTTCACCCTCCCCATATGACTCAACAGATGGAGAAATACTCGAACGGCTGGTCACCCCTCCGAACCATCCTCGCTTCTCCCTCGATTCCTGTGTCACTTTCATATCATCCGCATGCCAAATTGGCATATATGGAAAACCTAATGGATCATTAACTACTGGCTGTCGTGTTCGTGGACCTGTATCTGCCGCAAACCACAAAGGCTGAAGATTCTTTGGCTCTAACTTCTTCAACAGCTCATCTGTCGTAAATAATTGGTCAAAAGACAAGTATGCTTCCGCTACCGTCCCCTCAGGGAGCTTCTCTAATCTCTCCCACTCACTGCCATCATCCATACTATTTGCCGCATTATTCTTCCCCTGAGGATATACAAAGTAATAACCAATACTTCTACTCTCATTCGTCCAGGAATAGTTGTAGAGCCTAGCCCAGCCAAATAGAAGCTTCATTGAATAATCTCCGACAGTGATTTGTTCATCTCCCACTTGTTTCTCTATCTTACTTGTCAGATTCATACTGAAAAATGGACCGGTACCACTGCTCAAATGTACAATCGTATTCGGCTGTGAGACAGCAATAGCGGAAGAAACAACATCACGGTATTTCTCTACTCTCTCCCCAGTACCATAAAATATCGCACTGATAATACTGCAAATAATCAAGAATATTAAGAACGCAGAAATTACCGTTAAAGTATTCGATATACGGGCTCTCCATTTACCGCGGCGGATGATCTTTTTTTCTTTGCCGGGTTTGTTTCTCTTACCTTTTCCGAATTCTATATTCTTCTTCTCGCCTGAAGATGGCTTTTCTTCACCCATGAGTTCATCCAGATAAACCTGATAAGCTTCCATCTTCTCCAGTTCGCGCTCCACTTCATCCCTATCCTCGTCAGTAAGAGTACCTTCGCCGTACCTTCTTAACTTCTCCTTGAACGCCTCACTCATGTTCATTCCGCCTCCGCTCTGCTTCACGCAGCTTCTGTCTAGCTCGAAAGATTAAGATCTTATATTGGGACAGACCCACATTCATAATGTCCGATGCCTCCAGATAACTAAGACCATGAAAATCATGTAGTAGCAGTGCATGCCTCTGATTGTCCGGTAGCTCACCTATCGCAATTCTCATCTCTTCCCAACGTTCCTGCCGAAGCAGCGTGCTTTCCGTGGTATCTGGATGGGCAAGCTGTTTAAAAAACTCCTCGCTCTGAACGGTGCTGCGCCCTTCCTTCCGCTTGTAATCTATAAAGGCGTTGTACGCGACACGGAACAACCATGGCTTAATCTTCTCGTCTTTACAATCCTCCAAATATAAATAAGCACGGTAAAAGGTCTCCTGCATTAAATCTTCGGCCGCGTGATGATCACCACAAAGGGAGCGCAAATAGCGGTAAATATCCATCACATACATCTGATATATTTCATCCAGTGAATTTCGCTTCATGCACTCCCCCCTTAACCTAACCACGTATACTCGCATAAAAAGTTACAGCTAAATTTAGCAACTAGTATGAATATACCAGTAATTCTATGGAAAAAAGCAAAAAAAAGCCTGCTGACAAGGAGTATTACTCCTGCCAACAGGCTTTCCCAAGTCACTCTGCTTACAGAACAACTTCAACTTCTTTGAGCATTTCGCTAACAGAGATTAAACCGCCACCGGACAAGTACCAGTAGTTAGGATCAAGATAAATGATTTTACCGTTTTTAAAAGCATTTGTGTTCTTCACGAGATCGTTCTCAACTGCATCCTTCGCTGAACCGGATTTGCTGCCGTCACTCTTCACAGCCGCATCTCTATCTACTACGAACAGATAATCCGGATTCTTGTCGGCTACATATTCATAAGATACGCTTTGACCATGAGTGGATACTTCGATTTTATCATCCGCTTGTGCAAATCCGAATACATCATGGATAATACCGAAACGGGAACCAGAACCATACGCACTGATTTTTCCTTCATTGGCGAGAATAATAAGAGATTTTTTACCATCTGCTTTAGCTTTCTCATTCAGAGCTTTAACGGAGTCATTAATAGCAGTAAGTTCAGTCTCTACTTCAGCTTCCTTGCCAAAAATTTGGCCCAGCGTCTTCACATTTTTCGTGAAAGATTCCATGTAATTCGCATTATCTACAGCAACGTACAATGTAGGTGCAATTTTGCTGAATTCATCATAAGAATCTTGCTGTCTGCCGGAAATGATGATCAGATCAGGAGAAAGACTATTTATTTTTTCGAAGTCAGGCTCTTTCAAACCACCGACATTCTCATATTTGGCATCACTATATTTAGAGAGATAAGAGGGTACATTACTTTGAGGCACTCCAGTCACCTCTACGCCCAGTTTATCCAAAGTATCGAGTGTACCGAAGTCAAATACAACCACTTTCTGCGGGTTACTCTTAATCGTAATTTCTCCAAGTTCATGCTTAATAGTAAGCTCTTTGGATTCTGTATTCGGTGCAGTAGTAGCCTCTGTATTGCCTGCCGCTGCTGTATTATTATCTGAAGTTGCTGCATTATTGGAGCCACAGGCCGCCAAGATTACGGCAAGAAACACTGTCATGATTAGTAAAGATACGTTCTTCTTCAAAACATTCACCCCTATAATTTATAGTCAAGCTATTTGAATTATTCGCGTATACGTCAAGGAAGCTGGCGCCTTTCACTTCATGCGTTACGTCATAATAATTTCCGAATGGAAGCGGCATCTTGTTTAAAAATAGACACCAATTTTACGACCACCTATTGTTTCTATAGGGATATCCATGTCATATACATCCCTAAGCACTGCTGTATCAATAATTTCATCCACCGTACCCGATGAAGCTACCCGCCCATTCTTGAGCGCTACAATGTAGTCAGAGTAACAAGAAGCGAAATTAATATCATGAATGACGAGCACAATCGTCTTGCCCTTTTCTTCTACCAATCGGCGTAACACCTTCATAATTTGTACAGAATGTTTCATATCCAGATTGTTGAGTGGTTCATCGAGCAAAATATACTCCGTATCCTGGGCCATAACCATTGCAATATATGCTCTCTGGCGTTGTCCACCGCTTAGCTGATCAATATATTTATCCTGCATCTCTTGAAGGTCCATATAAGCAATCGCTTCGTCAACGAACGCCCGATCCTCAGGTGTGAGCTTTCCCTGTGAATATGGGAACCTTCCGAAAGAAACAAGTTCCTTCACAGTAAGACGAACGCTGATATGATTGGACTGCTTTAGCACCGATATTTTACGAGCAAGCTCATTACTCTTACAGCTGCCAATTTCCTTCCCTTCGATCAGTACTTCACCCGCGTCTTTAGAGATAAGTCTACTGATCATGGAGAGCAACGTGCTTTTACCAGCGCCGTTAGGGCCGATAAACGAGGTGATTGCACCCTTTTTAATGGATAAAGACACATCGTCAACAACGGTAACTCCGCCATAACGCTTGGTTACATGCTTAACTTCTACCACGACTTATTCTCCTTTAACAGCAGATAGACAAAGTAGACGCCACCTGCAAAATTAATGATTACACTAACCGTAGTAGTGAATCCAAACACACGTTCAACTAGAAACTGTCCCCCGACAAGCGCAATAATACTTAGCAAAATCGTGCCGGGAATCAGATAGGAATGCTTATACGTACGGAACAACTGATGCCCCACATTGGCCACTAGTAAACCCAAGAAAGTGATCGGGCCTACTAAAGCCGTTGATATCGAAACGTAGATGGATACAATAACTAACAGCCTTTTGACTACATAGTCATAATTGATCCCTAAGTTAATGGCTTCATCTTTTCCTAAAGAAATAACATCTAAATACTTCACAAATCTCATGAAATACAGCGTAGTTAACGCTAGTACAACTGTAGACAATATCAGTAGATCACTGCTGACGTTGTTGAAGCTGGCGAACATTTTCCCTTGTAGAATCAGGAATTCATTCGGATCAATGAGCACTTCCATAAAAGAAGATGCACTCTGGAACATCGTTCCCATGATAAGTCCTACGAGCAGCAGGAAGTATATGTTTTGACCTTCTCTGCGGAACATTAGCTTATACAGCACACCTGAGAACAGAACCATGATGCAAGCTGAGAACAAGAAATTCACATTTTTATTCATAAACGTCATATTTGATGAGCCTAAGGCGTATACACCGAACGTCTGGATCAACATGTACAAAGAATCTAGCCCCAAAATACTAGGTGTCAAAATCCGGTTGTTCGTAATGCTCTGAAAAACTATGGTAGAGACAGCTATCACCGCTCCGGTAATTAAAATGGCCGCCAGCTTTCTTCCCCGACTGGGCAGAACATAATCCCAATTTCCCATAACATGATAGGTCATAAACAAGACGATGAGAGCAACAGCGCTTAAGGATAATATAGTTAGTTTCGTCTTCATCACTAATTCGCCTTTCTTCTCATCAGCAAGTAGATAAACAGACCACTTCCGATGACGCCTACCGTGAGACTGATGGATATTTCGTATGGATATATAATGAGCCTGCCCAGAATATCACAGAACAGGAGGAACACCGCACCGAGAATGGCTGTATGCGCCAGATTTTTTTTCAAGTTATCGCCTATGTATAGCGTTACTATGTTAGGTACAACAAGACCCAGGAATGGAATCGTACCTACGGTTAAAATAACAACAGAAGAGATTAACGCTACAATCACCAATCCTACGTTTACAACCGCTTTGTAGTTCATACCGAGATTGACAGAGAAATCCTCCCCCATACCGGCTACGGTGAACTTATTGGCGAAAACATACGCGAGAATGACAAGGGGAATACTGAGATAGATTAATTCGTACTGTCCCTTAATAATCGTTGAGAAATCGCCAAGCATCCAAGATGAGATATTCTGAACCAAATCATTTTTGTAAGCAAAAAATGTAGTAATCGAACCTACAATGTTCCCGAACATGAGTCCGACCAGCGGGATAAAAATACTATCCTTGAACTTGATCCGATCTAAGATTCTCATAAATATAAATGTTCCCAGTAGGGCAAAAACAAAAGCAACGAGCAGCTTCTGCATCGGTGTCGCCCCTGTGAACAGCATCAGGGACACGAGAATACCGAATTTCGCAGAATCCATCGTGCCCGCTGTAGTTGGAGAAACGAATTTATTTCGTGATAATTGCTGCATAATTAATCCGGCAATACTCATGCTTACACCAGCTATAATCAGTGCAGCTAAGCGTGGAATCCGGCTGACTAGCAGAGTCTGCATCTGAGATTCCGTAAGCGAAAAAAGATCCAAAGGTGAAATGTCTTTTACGCCTATAAACAAAGACATAAATGAAAAGACTATTAGAAGTAGGGACAAATATTTTAGTTTCATGAGTTGTTCCTTATCTGTTTAATAGTTAAATCGTTTGGGAAATAGATGATAGTATCGGCATTGATAATGATTTTCATTTGCACTATGTTCGATTATACCTAAGCCCACTTTGAGGGTCAACCCTTTCGTATAGTAAATTTTAAAACAATTGAATTTTATAAATAACATTAAAAAAAGAGACACCCACGTGGGCATCTCTTTATCTCATGATCTATTTTCGCTAGCTATAGTAATTATTTATACTTACTCCAATCCTGATTACTGTTCTCCAGCAGATGTGCAAAATCATTCTCAAGCCGCTTTTGTTCAGCTTTTCGCTGATCCTCGACCGCCCTACGAGCAGCTTCCTTTCGGTCATTCTCTTCCGCTTTCAGCGCATCAGACTGTGCCTTCAGCTTTCCTAGAACATCACTGCTCAGCAGGTCTTTTAGCGTAGCTGGTCCATCGGTCGCAGCAGGACGCGGAGTGGTTGGCATTTTCTTTTTTTTAGCCACGGTCAATCATCCCTTCTAGTAATGAATTAATTTGGAATTCGTTTAAATTATTGGTCTTTTCGTTTATAATGTTCACTAAGAGGTGAGCCATATGAAGTCCACTGATTTATGTCCCCAACTACAAAAAAGTATGGATATTATCGGCAGGCGTTGGACAGGTTTGATCATCTACCAGCTCCTCCAAGGACCACAACGTTTCAATGTGATTGAAGCAGCTTTGCCCATCAGCGGAAGGTTACTCTCCGAACGGCTTAAAGAGCTGGAACTGGAAGGAATCGTTCTTCGAGAAGTATTCCCTGAGACACCTGTGCGAATCCAATATTCCTTAACGGATAAAGGACTTGCCCTAGAAACAGTCATCCGAGATTTGCAGCGTTGGTCAAAAATATGGATTGATTGTGACACAAATAACGTAAGCTCAACACTTGAAATGTAAGCGTTTCAATTATGGCTATTAGATTTTAAGTCCTACGATCACCAAATCACGTTCTATACCATCCAGTTCAGCCACACCAGGCAGCAATCCCCACTCTTCAAAACCAAATTTCTTCAGTAAGCCGAGGCTTGGATCATTATGTCCAAACACAAAGCCAACTAAGTTCTTAATACCAAGACTAGGGGCTTTCTCAATAGCCTCTGTAAGAAGAATTCTACCGGCTCCACCACCACGGAACTTTTCACTTACGTATACACTAATTTCTGCTGTTGCATTATACGCTGGACGACCGTAGAAGGATTGAAAGCTGAACCATGCCGCAATTTCATCCCCCTGCTTAAGTACCCACAAAGGGCGATGATGGCTGTTATGTTCAAGGAACCATTTTTCTCTGTCTGCAACAGTAATTGGTTCCAGATCCGCAGTGACCATCCGTCCAGCAATCGTTGAGTTGTAAATCTCCACAATAGCTGCTAAGTCTGCAGGTGTTGCATCTTCAATCCTGCTATTCTCCCATTTCATCCCTTGTTTCCTCCAAATGTGTTAATTACTTAGGCCGACCTGCTCCTGGCTCCATAGCCACAGCCGTTCGGCCTCTTGTCTATTCTGCGCTCTGGGAGACAGCTGCTTAATCTTTCGTCGATAATAATATTGACCGGTTACCTCTTGCAAATCCGGTTCTGTAGCCAAATAGATCGCAGTATCGGCTCCTTGTTCAGGAGTTAAAAAGAAGTATGACAGCAGCTTAAGGATCGACTTGCCGAAGCCTGTCTCCCGGTTAACACCTATATTTGTGCCCACTGCTCCTGGATGCACGCAATTCACCGTTACTCTTGTCCCTTGCAGGCGTGCTGCCAACTCTTTCGTGAACAGTATATTGGCTAACTTGGATCGAGCATAAGCTTTTGCGGGATTGAAACGGCGTGCGAGGGTTGGATCTTCATAGTGAAGTGCACCTATTTTGTAAGCACCGGAAGCAACCACAACGATACGGCCTTGCTCTGCAGCTTTTAAAGGCTCCAGTAACAGATTCGTTAGCAAAAAATGACCCAAATGATTCACACCAAGATCCATCTCAAAGCCGTCCTTCGTAAGCTGACGCTTAATCGTGACTACCCCAGCGTTATTGATGAGTATATCTAGAATCGGATATTTCCGGGTGAATTCCTCCGCAAAACTGCGAATGCTCTCCAGCGAGGCCAGATCACAGAACATCAGCTCGATATCCTCGGAGTGGCTCTTTTGCTTGGCGGCAGCCAGTGCTTCCTCTCCACGCTGGCGATTACGGCATACCATAATGACTTTGGCTCCCTTGCGAGCCAGTTCAACTGTCGTCGCTAGCCCCATACCGGAATTTGCTCCAGTTACAAGTGCAATTTTACCTCTCATCCCAAGAATCACTCCTCTCTCAACAACCGTACCCCAATAAGCTTCCGCCTAACCTTGCAAGAAGTATATTAAAGATTATGTTACACCAACTAGTAGGCTCAAGAAAAGCTTCTTGTCAGGTTTTAAAAGTATAGGTGATCCAATATGCATCATTGTTTACGGAATGCTTGCGAATAGGCATGTTATGATTAGCCAACGATAGATGTACTCCGTCTCGTGCGTCTAGTCTATTTTTGATCTATAATAGGAATATTGCAGTTCTAATCGTGAAGTTGAAAGGGGAACACCAACTATGAATAATGCTCTGACAAGCCTAGAGCAGCAAATGGCGGGCGAAGGCCTTGATGCACTGCTCGTAACAGATCCCAAGCATGTCTACTACTTAACCGGATTTGCCAGCGATCCGCATGAACGTTTTCTCGGTTTGCTCTTGATACGCGGAGAAGAGCCAATGCTCATTCTACCCGCACTAGATGCAGAAGCGGCTCAAGCAGCTTCTTCGGTCACCAAAATCATAACCCATAGTGACACTGATAATCCTTATAACCTGCTTAAAGATTGTTTCGGCAGCAGTAAGCTAGGTACTCTTGGTATAGAGAAGGAACATTTCTCAGTAGCCCGTTTTGAGCATCTAACCGCAGCCGTTCCAGCAGAACGTTTTAGTGATATAGGTCCATTGCTGCGCAGCATGCGCTCCAAAAAGACCCCCGATGAAGTTAAGCGCATGAAACATGCCGCTGAGCTAGTTGAGGAAGCTTTGCGCCGCGTGCTTACCCATGTAAAAACAGGCGTTACAGAAAACGATTTAGTAGCGGAACTGGAATATCTAATGAAAAAGGTTGGCGCTTCCGGCCCTTCCTTCGATACTATGGTGCTTTCTGGTCCTAAAACTGCCCTGCCTCACGGTGTTCCAGGCAACCGGGTCATTCAGCCAGGCGACTTCCTGATGTTTGATATTGGGGTGTATGCTGATGGTTATGCTTCTGATATTACACGTACCTTTGCTATTGAATCCGTGGACGACAAGCTAATCACGATCTATAACACCGTGCTGGCTGCCAACGAAGCTGGAATCGCCGCTTCCAATCCTGGAGCTCCCTTCGGTTCTGTCGACAAAGCTGCGCGTGATGTGATTGAAGAAGCCGGATTCGGGGAGTATTTCTTGCATCGTGTCGGACACGGACTGGGAATGGATGTTCATGAATATCCGTCACTTCATGGTCAGAACGATGACATTATCGAGATCGGTAATGTGTTCACCGTTGAGCCAGGAATTTATGTGCCTGGACTAGCAGGTGTGCGTATCGAAGATGATTTAATTATTACTGCTGAAGGTGCAGAGACCTTAACAAGCTTCCCTAAGGAACTGACTATTCTTCATTTGTAGAAAAGAAAAATATTAAAATCAAAGAAAGCCCATCCCTAATAAGTTGAAAAAGAATCCCTTTCAACTTATTGTGATGGGCTTTCTCTTTTTCCCGCACCCTACTCGACTTGTTCAGACCTTTTCATGAATAAAGGTACACACTTTATAGAATCCGCTTTTCCCGTATACATGAATAGCCTTTAAATTATTGCTCTCTGGATCAATTAGTAATGCTGATACTTGATAGTCTAGAAAATTTTGAAATTCTTTTATAGTTAGATACGATAATCCTTTTCCTAAATATTTCTTATTACCAATTCCCTTTTATTATTCAAAATGTTGTTAGTAAAGTTATTCCATGTATACTCATCTGTCTCCCAAAACTCTTGAATATGCGGGCTATTAAAACATTCATTAACTAATTCTAAGTGTTGCTTATCAGCTTTAATAAAAGTGATTTCGTTCCTATTTGTAATGGTCATATCATGTCTCCTAAAACTTTCTCTATATTCATACTGGGGGTTTAATTGTTAGGAGAAATAAAATTTCTAGACTGAAAAATAAAGTGTTAGATTGACGATGCTTCATTAAGATAACGGGCAGGAATAGTCAAAAAGAGTAAAATCAGTGACAAGAAAGTTGGAACAATCACAATGTAAATAATAGTATTCCTTTCTGAGTGCCAGATAATAAAAAGTTTGAAATCAAAATAAAGTCGAAAATAAGCCGTCCTAAGGCCATAGGGCGGCTTATTTTCGACTTTAATGTGAGTTAATAGGGGAATATATAGTTTTGTGGTTTTTATTCTATAGACATGTACACTTTTTAATAAAATGAAGAGCAAGAATTTTACAAAGTCAAATAATAAAAGAACGTCCATATTTCGGGGGAAAGTAACTTGTTGCTGTTTTAATATGATAGTTTGCAACTTTTTTGAAAAATACGATGAGTGAGGCAGAGAAAAATACATAACTAAGTATTCGTGATCTAACTATTCAATCCGGCAGCAGTGAAAGGACCTTTCACAGTGATCGTAGCTAGAATATGGGCTAATTCCGCTGGAGATTCCTTTCCTTCGCCATTAAGCCATTGCTCGATAACTCCAATATGTGCTGAGACTAAATAGGCAATTAAATACTCACTCGGGACAAGCAAATTCTCTTGCTTAACCAGAGGGAATTCTTTTCTTACAAACAATGTTTTCCATAAGAACTCTTTCATCCTCGTTTGGAAAGACATATCGCCTTTGGGACCGGACACTGCTCTCATGAACATCCGGTTTTGATCCAAATACTCAAACAATGTGACCATGACATTAAAGGGTAGCGTTGGGGGAATATTTGAATGATTGTTATCCGCTTCAGTAATGTTCTGTTTAAAGATCTCTTTCATCTTGTCCATATACTCTTCTTGGCATTGGGTCATTAAATCAAATTTATCCTGATAATGTGAATAAAAAGTTCCACGATTAATTCTTGCCCTCGTCGTAATGTCTCTCACTGTAATGGCATCAAATCCTTTTTCATCGATTAAATCAATCAATGCTTCCCGAATTAACGCTTTCGTTCTAATAACTCTTAAGTCTTTACTCGCTTCTCGCATTATTGGCCCACTCCTTTAGGGATTAAAATGTACACAATTGTAGAAAGTGCTGGATATCCATCACTATGGGCGAATCTGATTATTGTTGTACTTTTGTTTAATCATTATAATAAATTATATGAATATAAACAACACGGTGTCGATTTACAGAGAGGTGGAGAGGGCTATTCAATAATGTCCATCATTGAAATCATGTATTTGTTAAAGACTAAGGTTGCGTGGGATTTCCGACATGTCGCATCCCCGGGCATTAATCTCGAATTAGAATTGAAGAACGGTTAAGCAAAGCGTAGGGGATTCGAACCTCAAGCCATACGTTTAATTTAACGAATTAAATTCCTAAATGAATGAAGGAGTTGTAACTATGGGGAAAGATGAAAAATTAAACTTAGCTTCGGCTGAGACGTTCTCCTTGCGGGCAATTATCCCGCAATTATTGGCCATTATCGTGGGTATGATTATGGTTATTCTCGATAGTACGGCCATGAATGTTGCCATACCAAGCCTTGTGAAGGATCTGAATTCAGATTTGGATACGATAAAGTGGACGATCACGGGTTATACGCTTGCTATGTCTGCCGTTATTCCCCTTGCCGGATGGTTGTCGGATCGCATTGGGGCAAAACGAGTATTTTTAATTAGCATCACTTTGTTCACGATCGGGTCAGCATTATGCGCAATAGCGCAATCACCGTCCGAACTGATTGTGTTCCGCATGCTCCAAGGTCTTGGAGGAGGTATGGTGGCCCCTGTAGGGATGGCTATGGTCTTTAGTCTGGCACCTCCGGAGAAACGTGGGGCAGTCATGGGGTTTCTGGGGATTCCCATTCTGTTGGGGCCAGCTCTTGGACCAATCTTATCGGGATACTTAGTGGAATACCAGAGCTGGCATTGGATTTTTCTCATTAACCTGCCGGTCGGTATTGCGGCCGTTATTATGATTCAGTTCCTCATACCGAAATCGAAGCGGAGTGAGAAGATCCCTCATCTTGATTGGAAGGGTATGATTCTGGCGCCGATTGCTTTTGCAATGCTCGCATATGGTATAAGCGAAAGTGGAACGAGCTGGACTTCAACCTCCACATTAACGGGGCTGATTGTCGGAGGCATAGCGCTAATCCTGTTTATTATTTCGTCATTATCACAAAAGCAGCCGCTATTAGAATTACGAGTCTTTCGTTCCTCGGATTTCACCCGTAGTATTTTGCTCTTATGGGTGGTTATGTTCGCTATGTTCGGAGTCATGGTCATGGTACCACTCTTTCTGCAAAATGTGAAAGGATATTCAGCCCTTGAGACCGGGGTCATGTTGCTTCCGCAGGCATTGATGGCAGGACTATGCATGCCAATTAGTGGTAAGCTATTCGATAAAATCGGAGCAAGACCACTCGCACTGATTGGCCTTAGCTCTATAACTGCAGCTATGTTCGTCCTTTCCGGTGTCACAGTGGATACAGGGAAACTAGTAATTCTGATTGCATTGGGACTCATGGGGTTGGGAATGGGATTCACAATGATGCCGCTCAATACTCATGTTATGAACTCAAGCCCTCGTCACTTGGTCAGCCGCGTAACCTCGCTCACGACCGCGGCGCAGCAAGTTGTCGTTTCCTTTGCTGTTACAGTATTGACTACGTACTTGACTTCGCAAGCCGCAGAGCATCTTAAGTCTGCTGGTAATGCCGCGAACCCGCTAGAGTCCATGGTACAAGGCTTCGGGGACACCTTTAACTTGGTCGCTTGGATCGCAGCAGCCGGAATTCTGTTTGCGTTGTTCCTCCGAAAACCTAAACAAGCTCCAGATGAAGGGGACGGCCAGAATACTCCCTCAGTAATGATACATTAATGATCTAAACAGTGAGCAAGTATAAATAAACAACCAGGCAACTGGACAAGAAAAACGAGTTCCTAATCAAAAAGGAGTGGAAGGTACATGAATCTTTCGGGAAATACTATACTTATTACTGGTGGAGGTTCCGGAATCGGGTTAGCCTTTGCGGAACGTTTTATCAATGAAGGAAATCAAGTCATCATTTGCGGACGGCGCGAGGATACTCTTAAACAAGCTAAAGAAACTTTGCCAAATGTTATTACACGAGTATGTGATTTGACGATTGAATCCGAACGTTCAGCCTTGTTTGACTGGGTAATCACTAATTATCCCGAAGTAAATGTATTAGTTAACAATGCAGGAATTCAGCAGCACTTCAATATTCTAAAAGCAGATGCAAAGGAAAACTGGTCTTTTTTCAACAAAGAAATTCAGTCTAATATTGAAGCGCCTATCCATCTTTCTGTGTTGTTTGCACCTTTTTTTGCTGAAAAGGAAAAGGCTGCAATTTTAAACGTAACTTCAGGATTGGGATTTACTCCAGCAATGTCTGCACCAATTTATTCAGCCACAAAAGCGGCACTTCATTCATTTACTATGAGCCTGAGAAATCAGCTTCTCGAATCATCAGTAGAAGTGATTGAAGTTGTTCCTCCGGCAGTGAATACAAATTTAGGGGGATCTGGCTTACACATATATGGCGAACCGTTAGATGCCTTCACAGACGGTATATTCAATGGACTGAGCGAAGGCAAGAAGGAAATTGGATACGGGACTTCTGCAAGAGCGATGCGCATGTCCAGAGATGAGATTGACGAAATGGGCGAAAAAATGTACGGCATAATGAAAGACATGCTCAATAAATTGGAATAATAATGACATCCGTAGAAATCCAGGCAATGGACTAATTACAATTTTTACCTCATCGTTAACTCGATGAGGTGTTTTGTTATTTTGGACTTGAGCAATGAGATAGGCCTATTGAAACATTAATCAAATAAATTGAGAAACTAGATTTAATAGCTTCTATAGGGGGTTGATTAAGCTAAAGGAAACGTTAGATGAATAACAACAGAGGCAGTCTAAGACTTTATTTATAAAGTCTTAGACTGTCAATGCTTCATTTTCATTTAATGGATCAGTCTAAAACTTATTTTTCAAAAACTGACGATTCTTTAATTCAAAAACGTTGTTAAATTAACGATTCTAGTCTAATACTTTATTTTCACAGAACATTAATTACCTTAGGACTATCCTGCCCGTTAACACAACAAGGCTGCCAATCGTACTGGCAGCCTTATCATGGTTGAACTATCGTGTCCCGTTAGTTCAACGTCAATTACCTTGATTAGGTTTCTAACTTATGAATCGAATACTTCCCTATTTGCTTTAACAACATTTTGAATGGAAAATCACCATCTGAAGCTACCAGCTTTTCCATCACCTTGTCACCTAGAAATGGTGCTTTTTCTTTATTCGCTTTAGTTAAGGCTATTTCTAGTTCCTCTTTTGTAGGTACGGTGCAGTACGCCGGAGTTCCTGGTTGTTGTCTCCACGAATCGCTTAAAGAACCGCTATCTACGGCATCGAAGCCTAGTTCGTTTGCTACACTCATGATGATTTGTTTATGGGATAGGTCATTGCCAGCGACCGCTATAGCAATGCGTCCATCCGTCCCTTCAGGAGTCCCATGATGCTCTAGCGTATAGGCTAAGAAATTGTTGAATGCTTTAATGATTGGTCTTCCTAAATGACGCTCTTGGGACTAGATGGAATTCTGCTGTTCCAGCCATCTCAAAATCGCTTTATTTGATTCCTCCGGCTTTTCTTCCTGGATCCAATGACCGCAATCCAGATTGACCACTTCCACATTGGGCACGAACTTTGTTAGGTTTTCAGACTTCGCAACCATATCCCGATCGCCGTAGATCATGAGGGTCGGCTGCTGGATGATTGGGTTCACCTCCGCCAACAAGTGCCAGTTGCGGTCAAGGTTCCTGTACCAATTTATGCTGCCCGAGAACCCTGATGTTTCAAAAGCGGAGACGTAAACGGCCAGCTCGCTTTCGCTCATTACGGGCTCACCGAGCGGTGTTTCCGCGTTGGCGAGATTGATCAACGCCATACCTGGCTCAGGTGCTCTGAGAGGCTCGTTCTTCCGGTACAGGTTACGAAGGAACCTGTACGTATTGTCTTCGAATACGGCGTCCGCGACGCCTGGCTGTCGATTGAAGTGGACGAAATAGAAATTGCCGCCAAGTATTTCTTCCATGAACTCGATCCAGGGTTTTTCTCCGCGCTCTTGGTAAGGCAAGCTCAGATTTATCACTTTATTGACGCGGTTTGGATGCAACAAGGTCAGTCCCCAAACGACGAATGCACCCCAGTCATGACCGACAAAGGTAGCGTCTTCGTATCCGTAGTGATCGAGAAGGGCGACGAGATCACCCGACAAGTGTTCAATGTCATAGTCTGTTACTTCGGTCGGACGGGATGAGTTGCCGTAACCCCGCTGGTTGGGGACGATGACATGGTAGCCCGCTGCAGCAAGTGCGTCCATCTGATGGCGCCAAGAAAAGGCATGCTCTGGCCAGCCGTGGCAGAGTACAATAGGTTTTCCTGCGTTTTCTCGGCCTGCTTCAAACACTTCGAGTTCCACACCGTTGACTGAAATAAGGGTGGGTTTAGGAAAATTGGTTAAATTAAACATTGAATTAATACCTCCTTCTTATGATACATGTAGTATAATGGATAAACGGTGACATCTTATTGTCACCGTTCTGAAATCATGTAAAAAAGAGGGCAATTATGGACAAAGTGGAGAGACTCATTTCAATTATCATGATATTGCTGAAAAAAGAGGTTGTTGCGGCAACGGAATTCTCACAACTATTCAATGTCTCCAAAAGAACGATCCTTCGCGATATGGAAACATTGGGCTTATGTAACATCCCCATCTACTCTGTCATTGGGGTCAAAGGCGGCTTCGGCATAATGGATGAATACAAGGTGGATAAACGCTTATTAAGCAGCTCCGATTTACAGAATATATTAACTGCGCTGGGTGGATTGGAACAAATTCTCCTTACCGAAGAAGTTGAAAGAACGATAAAAAAAATAGAGGCAATGGTTAGTCCATTGTCTCTTAATCGTTCCATTCAACTATCGTTTTATGATTGGGAAGGTCGGTCCGAAATTCTTGAAACCGTAAAGACATGTCAAGAATCCATAACAAAGAAAAGGCTGGTTTCGTTTAATTATACAGATAAAGACGGGGCTGTAACGAATAGAATGGTTGAGCCCTATGAGCTGCATTTCAGCGAATCGAGTTGGTACTTGAAAGGATTCTGTTTACATCGACAGGGATCTCGAATATTCAAGTTATCCCGGATCGATCATATTTCTATGGATGAACGCACGTTTCATCCAAGAGACGATTGGTCTGAGCAAGGACACGAAGCAAGTTATCTACCGCAATTCGTCACCATTAAGGCATGGATATCGACTAGCATAAAAGATCAAATCATCGAAAGGTATGGTCGAAAAAGTATTGAAGACCATGGTCCTGGACTTTTATTAGCAACCATATATGTCCCTCAAAATTATATGGGATTTCAACTTTTAGCAAGCTTCGGCACTCATCTAAAAGTTGTAGAGCCCAAAACCTACGTTGATGACTTTCGAAATTATTTATCTCAAATGATGGAGAACTATTCCTGATCAAGGTCTCGTTCCGGCCTATATGACCTATTTCACATGAGTTGGGGCTTTACGCGCTTCTTCATAGATTTAGCATCAAAGCTTCGACCTCAACACGGAATCGAATTACCAAACGTGGTT